>CALDHF010000216.1 GCA_937941595.1 uncultured Acaryochloris sp.
CCTGATACCCACCTTGGTATCGCGCTGCCAGCGCATCCCCTTTCGCCGTCTCACCGCGGCACAAATGGGCCAGGTTCTTGAGCAGGAAGGCCATGCCGAAATTTTGGCCCATCCTCAAATTCTAGAAATGGCCCTGGGCAGTCCAGGACGTGCGATCGCACATTGGCAACAGCAACAAGCCATCTCCCCCGATCTTCTACCCGCTACATCAGTCAACCTCGCCTCTCCCCAAGCCTGTCTCAATCTCGCCAAAAACATCGATCAAGCCTTGGACCTAACCTCCCAGCTCTGGCTCTTAGATTATTATCAGCAACACTATTGGCAAGTTTATGGAAACTCAGCTCTACTTCATCCTCTAGAAAAAGCCAAAGAGCAGCTTCGCAAATATGCTCAGCCTCGTCTAGTCTGGGAAGTGATGCTATTGACCTTAGCTGAGCAGCAGAAGCCTCAGGCAATCTAAAAACCATGCCTGGTATTGAAGCGTTAGACGTATCTGCTGTTGTCGGGTCAGAACGCTGTGGCTACTATCCACCTCGTATCCCCGAACCTAGGGTTATCTCTAGGGATCAGGAAGCCTATAGGAACAGTAGCCAAGGTTCAAAATTAGCGCTGTCTCAGCGTCATTATGTGGGGACAACTTGCAAAATCAACGCCCGCTGATCAAAAATCTGGACTTCACTGACTTTACTCAGATCTTCAATCACCCGTTTCAATAGGTCGGTGGCCCGATCACGGTGCTGGTGCTCTCGTCCGCGAAGACGGACTTGAAACTTAACGCTATCTCCTTTTTCTAGCCATTGCAGGGCTCTATTGATGCGGACCCCATAATCGGCTTCACCCACATTGGGGCGGAGTTTGACTTCTTTGAGAGACGGCTTAGCAGAAGACTGTTTCTGGCGTTTCTTTTGCTCGTATCGATATTTACCGTAATCTAATATTTTTGCGACCGGAGCATCATCTCGCTCAGAGACGACCACCAAATCGAGTTTGGCCTCCCTAGCCAACTGGAGCGCCTCTTCGGTATCGACGATACCTCGCTTTTCTCCAGTTTGGTCAATGAGCAGAACTTTTTGAGCTTGGATTTTATTGTTAATGAGGGGCTTCTTAAGAATAATATTCACCTTTGGTAAACGACAGGTTCGATGCCTATTTCTGATGATAACTTAGTCTTCCCTGAAACCACGCTCTATCAAAAGAATGAATTAAGGGATAAATCTAGGGTTTAGATGAGGATCGAAGTTGCCCTATACTCCTTTTCCTGCAACACTTGCAGCTTTGCCTGGCTACTGAGATTTTTGGGGGAGGCAGGGGAGAGCATATTTACAAATATTAGAAAATACGTCACCTCATACGCCTTGGCTCTCGTGTCATTTAATGTCTAATTGAGAGCCAAGGCGTATGGGCCGATGAAAAATGATGATGATGGCGAAAATCCCGGATATGTTGCCTGGAAAATCAGATTTGATGCTAAAAAAGTGCCTAACTTAATAAATTGTTACAGAATTATATTGTGATGAATAGCTATTAAATATTTTGAATATAAATATCTAGGTTTTGTAAAAATAAGTCATGTAAGCCTTGTCCTGTAAGTATTTTGGCGTTTTTATAGTTCCAAAGGGGTGACAACAATACTTCCTTTTTTCTGAGGCCCAGAAACTTGATTCCCAAAAAAAACCTGAAATCCAGGGAATATCGAGGTTCTGTCGATCTATATTTAGCCAATAGCAATTAGAATATTCCATTAAAACCACGTGGCTGTAATATTTTCAGCTCGTTGACCTGTTGTTACACTCTGAAGAAACTTGATCATTAATCAATGTTTTCGTTCAGAATCCGCAGACTCGGATGTATTTTTGCTCACACTTATTTGAATAATAGGAGTCAATCAATGAATAAAGGAGAACTCGTCGACGCCGTTGCTGATAAGGCAAGTGTCACGAAAAAGCAGGCAGATGCTGTTCTGACTGCCGCTTTAGAGGCCATTGTTGAATCTGTCTCATCTGGAGAAAAAGTCACATTGGTGGGATTTGGCTCATTTGAACCACGCGAACGCAAAGCCCGGGAAGGACGTAACCCCAAAACCGGTGCGAAAATGAAAATTCCCGCAACTAAAGTTCCAGCTTTCTCAGCAGGTAAGCTCTTCAAGGAAAAAGTTGCGCCTAAGAAGTGATCTTTGAAATCGTGAGGATGCGGTATGAGGCATAGCTTTTGAGTCGCCCTCTCCATGGGGGCAACCTGTCCTGGGCTGCAGACCTAGCAGGTTGCTCGCCGAACTGTATCCTCGATTTCTCAGCTAGTATCAACCCATTAGGGCCGCCTCAATCTGCGATGGCAGCCATTCAGGATCATCTCCATACCCTCACGGCCTACCCAGATCCGAGCTATCGGTCTTTATGTCAGGTTTTAAGTGAGGTTCACCAGCTTCCTATCAACTGGTTTTTACCAGGGAATGGGGCAGCAGAGTTGTTAACCTGGGCCTGCCGTGATCTGGCCCAACTCTCATGGACAGGGTTGTTAACGCCAGCTTTTGCAGACTATCAAAGAGCCCTCAATGCCTTTCAAGCTCAGATCAAAACATTCCCTTTGAGTTTGGAAGGGGTTGGGGAGCTTCCCTCAGACATCATGGGGACAGCATTAAGGACTATGAGCCAAACGGGTGCTACCCAATCAGGGTTGTTGCTCAATAATCCCCACAACCCCACAGGACAGCTTCTCGATATCAAGCAAATAGAGGGGCTTTTAGCACAGTTTGCTTTGGTGGTGGTGGATGAAGCTTTTATCGACTTTTTGCCAGAGAATGAGCAGTATAGTCTGATTGGTCGGGTCCAAGATTTTCCTAACTTAATTATTTTGCGATCCCTCACGAAATTTTATAGTCTTCCAGGATTGCGTCTAGGATATGCTGTGGGCCAACCCCAGCGACTGAGACAATGGCAACAATGGCGTGACCCCTGGTCTGTTAATTCCCTAGCCAGCGCGGCTGGGATTGCCGTGCTTCGAGATCAAGAGTTTCAGCAACAAACCTTAAATTGGCTTCCGTCTAGTCGTTCTCAGTTATATACACAATTAACAGAACTACCGGGTTTCTACCCCTGGCCAGGGGCTGCTAACTTTTTACTCGTCGCCACTGATTATGTCGTGCCTACTTTACAGAAAGCACTGTTACAAGATCACCAAATACTGATTCGAGACTGTCTAAGTTTTCCTGAATTGGGAGAACATTATTTTCGGATTGCCGTTCGAACGGATATAGACAACCAACGGCTACTCTCAGCTTTGGCGGATTGCTTGCCAAGCTGATCTTAAACGGGCATGATTGAGGGTTTCTGCCTTGAGCATTAGCTATGGCTGTTGATTATGATTTAGTGGTAATTGGTAATTCTGCCTCTTCTCGCAGGGCTGCGATCGCAGCGAAGCATCACGCTGCCAGAGTCGCTTTGATTACCGTTGCTCCAGATAGTATTCCCCATCACTTGCTATTGCAGCGTTGGGTTCAAGCCTGTCAACAACGGTCTGACTCCACGAACTGTCCTACCCGCGATTCAGTCTCCCTGGAGCAATGGACAACGGCTCTGAATATGACGCTACAAGCACCAACCTCTCCGGCCCAGTTAGCCAGTTTGGGGATCGAACAGCTTGAGGGAGTCGCACAATTCAGGAAGAAACCTAAGCTTCAAGTACACGTCAAGGATCGAGTGTTCAACTCACGTCGGTATCTATTGGCTCTAGATACCGATTTTCCCTTGCCTACCATTCCTGGCTTGGCGCTTGGAGACTATCTCACCCCTGCTAGCCTGATCCAGTCGTTAAGCAATCTTGAACATCCTCTGCCGAGTCCCACCATCATCCTTGGGGATGGTCCAATTGCCATCAGTCTTTGCCAGTCTTTGGCGCGACTCGGCCACCCAGTTAGTCTGATCAGCCAAAATGCTCATATTCTCCCCAGGGAAGATGCCGATGCTGCCTTTTGGCTCCAAGCCCATTTAGAAGCCGATGGGGTGCAGGTCTATACGTGTTGTCAGGTTGAACAGGTTTCGCAGTCTGATCAAGGGCGACACGTTATGACCAATATTGGGGCCTTGCCAGCTAGCTCTATTGTGTGGGCGCAGGAAAGTCACATTGCCACGATCAATCCCAATTTAGTGGGGATAACACTTCGTCATACGTCTCAAGGACTATGGGTGAATGCTCACTTGCAAACCTCGCAGCCCCGCATCTATGCCTGTGGTTCTGTGTTAGGGGGGTATTCCCTACCTGATATCACTCAGTTCGAAGCCAGGCTTGCCATCAAGAATGCTTTAGGGTGGCGCCAGCGGTCTATTGAGTATCAGACCATGGCCTGGTCCCTGGCGACCCAACCTGCATTGGCCCGAGTTGGATTCACAGAAACTCAGGCTCAGCAGAAATATCATCAGATTCAAGTCTTACGTCAGTCTTACCCAGATCTAGAGGGGAGACAACCTCAAGGCAAAACCAGTGGCTGGTGCAAACTAATGGTTCAACAGCAGGGTTATATTGTGGGTGCCTATGTTGTGGGAGCAGCAGCGGCTGAAATCATTCAAATGATTGCCCTTGCCATGAAAAAGCGGTGCTTAATTTCAGAATTAGCAGATCAGGTTTGCCTACAGTCTAGCTATGCCAATGTTGTCAGTGAAGCTGCCAAACAGTGGCAAAAAACCTAGAAAGCGTACGGGATACTGCTCAGTACAGGAAGAGAATCTAAGCGAAATTCGAACGAATCTGTCAGTTTTGAGTAGCCAAAATTGAAGCGCCCCCACCAGTCCGATCGGTTGATTGCTTACCCTAAGCTATGCTCTTCCAGGCTGCTTAACAACAGGAAAAATAATGTTTGGGGGGCCATATGACGATTTTGAGCAACTTGGCTAACCACTCCTGATAATTTCGGTGAAATTGTATGGGGTAAGATTTACCGCAAATGTATAGGTTTAATGGGTGCAAAGCCAGATTTAGTAATAAGTTTCTGACCCTGATCGCTCAATACTAAATTTGCGTAAGTCTGACCTGCATGGTGCTCGTTGTGTGGGTGTTTTTGGAATACGACGTAGAGTTTTTGAGTCAGAGGATAGTCTTGTGATTGAAATGCCTGAGCATTGATCTGGTTCCGTTGTTCTGGACAACGACTCGTTTCAATCAGAGGTTCTTGATAAGGTGGGACGAGTTTTTCTGATTTTTGTCCAATGGAGATGGGCTTGATCGAACATTGAGGGACCATTGTTGCTGCTGAACCGAAGAGAATTCCTCCGGGTGTTTCAGCTAGGTAACCTATCGCAGATGTGGTATTTGGAAAATAAGCTAAGTTATTGCCACAGGGGCGAAATTTAAGAATATTACTGACAAACTGATCAATCATCGGGCTAGAATCTCTCTCAAGCGAGATGGGTTGAATCTCAAGATCTGGCCCACCGAATTCCTTCCAATTCTTAACCCGTCCACAATAAATTTGTGCTAATTGGGTAGAGGTTAAGCCCGATATCGGTAGACTAGGGTGAACGGAAACTGCAATGCCATCATAGGCAATGGGAATTTGTAGTAGTTCGTTGCCTTGCTGCTGGTAAGTTTGAATTTCGGCTTTATCTAGAGAATGAACAGATTGAATAAAATCCGCCTCACCGGATATCAACATTTGAATTGAAGCGGCAGAATTGATAGTTGTTTTGGGTTGACGATAGGTGAGTCGAAATTCTTTAAAGTCACCTCTGATCGCGGAATCGACTACCAAACGAATAGGAGACCAAACGGAACTGCCACTGTAATAGAACTGTCCTGAAGGAACTTGATCTATTTGGTTAAAGGTAGTGAGGGGTATAGGCTTACTTGCAGATGGGCGCTGTTCTGCGATTGATAGTTTAGGAGGGGACAAATAGGCGGATAGCAGCCCATACCCCAAAGATCCTAGTGCCCAACTGAGATTAAAAAATAGTAATCCAGCTAGTAGCTTTTGGTTCTTTAGTATTTTGTTTGGTCTGGGAGAAGGTGTCATCTTATGAAGGTTTGTTAACTAGTAAGTTGCCTAGATGGCTAGTGCCTAGACCTATTGAGAGAAACTGTCTCAATCTTATGACGGTTGTGTCGCAAATCATGCTTCCAGCTACAAAACTCAGAAGAGTTTTATTCAAGATTAATAATGACGCCATTGGGATAGGTTAACAGTTTTCATTGGCAGGAGAGAAAAGAAACATAGCTTCCTAAATGAAGATTGCTTCTTCGTTCAGACCCTATTGTTGCGACAGAACCATAAACTTAGCTACCGAGATGCCGCCGAGTACTTCTTGACCCGAGGCTTTTCATTTACATATGAAACGAACTCAATGGAAGTGAAAAGTATTCAGGGTATGGCTGATAGGCGAAACGTATATCAAATGTGAGGGCAGGTGGGTGCTACCCACACTAAGGAATTGATGAGCATGGCAATCTAGTCGATGTATGGTTGAGCGACACCCGAGATATGAAAGGGACCCAAGCCTTCTTTGCTCAAGTGATTGATATTCATGAAGATGCGCTTCGAAAGGTTGCAAAAGATAGGGTTATGAATAGTCCATGTTAGATTTTATTTGATTT
>CALDHF010000217.1 GCA_937941595.1 uncultured Acaryochloris sp.
GGGAATATCCGCTATCTAGTTGCGCCAAATTTATCCCATCATTTCTTTATTGAGAGCATGCAGGCCCATTTCCCTACAGGGCTGTTTCACGTTCCTGAAAGAAAATCTGAAACCAAAATTATTGTGTACCCAGACTTCTCATAACACTATTGTTTCTCACGAGCTTTCAGGGTTTTTGAATTATCTCTGGTGAACTTGAAACAGCCCTGCATTTCCCTAAAGCAGAACTGTGGGCTGTAGTTGGTTTGCAAGCCAAAGAACCACAGTTATCCATCGACCATAGTTTGCAAGAAAATGGAGGAAACCTACTCGGTGAGGTGAATTATTTGCCTATCATGGGGATGCAAGTCTTTGGTCCCAATGGCTCTCTACCCCTTCAAGAATGCGTTTTTTTTCATGCCCCAAGTCAAACGCTAATTCTGACCGATACGGCCTTTTATTTCGATCAAAGTTTCCCTTGGCTCACTCAGATTGCTTCTAGAGTGTTATGTGGATATCTTCGCCTCAGTCCATCTCGGTTACAAAAGTTGGCTAGCCAAGACAAAGCTACTATTCAATATTCGATTCAACAGATTTTAAAGTGGGATTTCCAGCGAGTCATTGTGGCCCACGGCAGTATTGTTGACCATGATGCTAAAGCCCAACTGCTCGCTGGATATGAATGGTTTTTAGAAACCAGCTTAACCAAATAGGTTTTCGAGTAGATATTGTTCTGTTTCTTCTTCGGGGGAAGGATCATCAGAAATGAGGTCATGAATCTCTTGGCTTATGGTCCGAGATTTTTCGTATTGGGTGAGGTCACCCTGATCAAAATAGAACTTAGCGGCTGTGCGTAGATCATCTACGGCATGTTGTTTATGGCCAAAATCAGATTTTAGGAGCCCCCGCTCGAAGTAGGCATTTGCGAATGTGGAATTGAGGTTAATCGCCTGAGAAAAATCTTCCATTGCAATCCGCTGATCTTCTAATCGTTGCAATCGCTTCCGGATGAGACCCCGCTGATAGAAGTTCTCGGGCAGGTTCGGATTGGCTGAAATGGATTGAGTGATCATATCAATCTCTCTCAAAATATCCACCAATTCTTCAACACCTTCGGTTTGAGCTGCCAAATGCTGAGAATTATTTTGCTGTGCTTCGACTTGGCTGCCCAAGTCTGACGCTGAAGACTGTAGATATGTGATCGCGTTTTTCAAATCTGCCATTTGAGCGGATAGCTCATCTACCTGTGTTTGTGAGGTTTGGGTTTGCTCTTTGAAAACGACTTGGTTTTGATCTTGGGTCTGTTTTAGGGTGGTGATTGCAGATTCTAATTCACCTGCCTGTGTTGTCAACGTCGCAATAGCCTGTAACGATTGACCATCTTGTTTCGTCAAATGTTCAACCTGAGATTGGATCTCTTGGATCCCTTCATGAGTCTGCTTCAGCTCTAACTGTAGATCATCCTGACTACGACGGACAAGATGAGACATTTCCAAGCGTTGTTGCTCCTGGATTGCCCCCAGTTGTCGCCGGCGATTGGCCAAATTAAGGGTGGCCGTTAAGGCTAAGGGAATAGAGGCTAATGCAATCTCTTGCAACACAGCAGCCGCAATAGACCCGCCGATAGCAGCAACGACGGTAGTAGATTCAACAATATCGAGCCAATGTGAGGAATTGGCTTCCCCTTGCATATGATTTGAGGCTTGCATAATTTCCGAAAACCCTAAACTTCTCAATAATGGTCTAGCAATAATTAATTCAGTAAAGCTTGATTTAGATGTAAGGCAGGCATCATCAAATCTGCCTCCTCTAGCGTTAAATGTGCTCTTAAAATTTCGGGCATCTCTTGCCAAGTTAACGTAGAGGCATGTTCATCCTTCACGGCATGGACAATCGTCCGTTGCCATAGCAATAGTCCATCTCGCAGCCGATCCAGATCATTAGCCAGCATGGCAGTTGCAGCATAGCGAAGTGTATTTTTTCGATCTCGATGACACGTTTCCTTGTAATCTTTAGATCCTTTCTGGAACACTTGAGGATCAATATCCATTAATTTCGCGTCTGCCTGTTCCATAATGGCGTCTTCTGCATCCCGAATCTTTTCATAAGCGCTGATGCGTTGGTGAGCCGACTGCAGATAAGATTTCAAAAATGCCAACTCCGCATCTGTCGCATAGCGACCATCCGTTTCCAGACTCAGGCTTTTCAGTTGTGACAACATATACTTTCCCCCTCATTAACAATATTGATTTAAACAAGCTGCGAATTCGCTAAGTGAGTTGAAACATCACTTCGAGTCACTTCCAATTGACTAATCATGGATCGGGTAATTAATTTACCCGCCTCAACCAGAACATTGCCGTCTAAAGGATGCAAAATATTCTCTTCAGCCCGGCGGCCAATCAAGCTTTCAATATCATTCACATCACTGAGATACATCCCCGTCGGCAGTTCTACAACCACCCCTTCTCCAAGGACTTTGCTTTGGCAAGCCAGACGAGAATTGAGTTTACAGGTTGTGATCACGCCCAAAGTGCGGCGCTCTCGCCGACTCATGGGTGATAAATTTTCCATGCCATCTTTGATATAAATATGGCAGGTAGCACACATGCCCCGACCGCCACATTCCTGCAAAACCTTCAACTCATTTTTGAGCAATGCTGACATTAAATTATCGTTTGTGAGCACACTGGTCTCTTGACCAATGGGATCAAGTTTGACTATCTTTGCCATTGCCCTAATCTCCAGAATCGCTTATTCATTTCCTGTATTACCATCTGTCCATCTAACTTTCTATTGCAGTAGAGTTGCATAGTCTAGACAGAATCGTGTCATGGTCCTGGGACTCTTCCAGCCATGGTTTTGCAACTTGGACTCTTTCTGGCAAACCTAAAATAAAGCGGTTGCAATCCGCCTGCATAGATTCGCAAGTAGTTTGGAGACAATCCAAATCTCGTCCAGTCAATTGGCTAAAAAAGGCACTGAGAAGTCCTGCTTCTACAAAGCAAGAGGGACGGTTTCCCTCACTCCGAGCTTTCGCAAAAGCAGAATGTTGAATTTTAATGACCAAGAAACCTTGTTGATTATGACTGAAGTCAAAGTCAATTAAGCCCCAACCATAGGTTTTCCAACATTCTTTGAGGGACTGCAAGAACTCGACCATTTCCATCTCAGCTAGAGATTTCCCATAGTAATCACTGACTTCAGAGGCAAATCGTCGGTAAAAGTTTTTGCCCCACCAGCGGCCACATTGCTGCAAAACCAAATCGGCGGAAGGCCCCACTTCATGTTCTAGGCCAGTGTATAGCGCCCTCAATAGTGTCTCTGGCATCGCAATTAACCGAGACCCCTCGCGGTTTTCGATTAACCCTAATTCGGTATCCCCTTGTACATAGACATCAGGTGCAAAAAAGTTGCCAGGGATATGCTTTTGACTGATTAATTCTTCGACTGTAATCATTTATTCTGCCTCTGGCTAACCCAACACTGCTAATTCTTTGCTACTGTCTTCCCTCACCAGAGCAGTATCCGCCTGCTGAAGGAAAGATTGGATCAATGTCATCTGATCTTCAGTCAGAACTGAGTCTAAAGCCTGATGCAACTGCTCACTGAGCTTCTGGTTCAATGCTGAAAAGGCATCATCACCCACAACGTCAGCAAGCCATCCAAGCTGATGCTCTAGAATTTCAGGTTGATTGCGGAGCATGGCCATGGCGCTATAGCGCAACATAGAGATCCAATGGGTCAAGACCTTATCTAGATCTGCCTGAGGGTTGGAGAAGGTCTCTTTTTGCAATTGATCAGCAACGGCTTGGAAAATAGTCAGTTCCTGATCTCGCAAAACTTCATAGAGAGCTAGCCGATCTTGCAGAGCATCCACTTGCTGCTTAAAGCTATTGATGTCTGTGTTTTGTAAATAATGATCTTCTGCTGCCCGCAGCAGATCTTCAAAGTCAGATTGCATGATAATCCTCAAAACATATCAGAGAAGTCATTTAGATTCAGATCATCCTCAAGCTGGGTTGGAGATGATTTAGGTATTTCAGGTACGGAGGCAATATTCGGTTGACCATCCCATTCAAAGCACTGGAAGAAGGTGCTGACGGAAAGGCGAGTAGAAAACGACTCAGGCGAAGAAATTCTGACTTGGCGTTCAAGTGCGCGTCCCGTCCAGTTCACTTGGCTAAAAAAGGTCTGCACCGTTTTCTGGTTCCAAGCACCCCTTTCGTTTGACTGAGCGTTGGCACCTAATGTAGCAATCTGCAAAGATGCTTTTCCCGACCAGTTATAATCTTCAAGAAAATCACGAACCGAACGATGTTTCCATGAATTCGGCTCATTCATTCTAAATACTCTCCTCTATGAAGCCGTGTTTCAATATCTCGTGCGGTAGCACCTTCATTCTGCCAAAAAGTGGCAGCATCAATCCGATCTTGCTTACCCAGTAAGAACTTACAGTAGGTTTCACCCATGGCATAGCACTGCGTTTCAATACAGCTCAGTTCTTTTCTCACCAGATGGGTAAAGAAGCCAGCGAACAAACCGGCATAAATATGACAGACAGGTTTGCCAACATCTCCTAGAGTTCTTGCAACCGCTGAATCAAAGATGTTGATGAACATAAATCCATTTTGTTGGTTGTCCAAATCAACTTCCCAATTTCCCCAACCTTGGCTAGTAAAAGGCCACCACCACGCTTCTAATGCTAATGAGGGGCGACACTTTTGCAATGATTGCTGAAATTGTTCCTCAAACCAGTTTTGGAAGAAAACAGCATCTTGCTTTCCCCATTCTTTGCCAATGTTATACATCAGGACCGAAGAGGCACTGCCCACTTCCTGTTCTAGACCTTTGATAAGGGCAATAATAAAATCTTCACTGGCAAGAATATTACGAGATTCATGCCAGTCATTAATCGTGCCCTTGGCCCGATTAAATGTAAAAAAATCCTCGAAGCGGTAATGATTCAGCTTATGAGGGTATGACTGCTTGAATGAACGTCCACCTGAAGCGTCACTCGAGGGCACGCTGGTGGCGGTTTCTGCTGGTGTAAAAACCATTGAGACTAACCCTTTCTTGTGTAATGGAATAAATAATGGGTAATCGATATCTTGCCAAAGCTTCAGGCAGCCTATCTATGCATAGATAGGAAGAACAAATTTGCTTGAATACCAGTGACAAAGTAGAATTCTTTGTCTATATTCAGAGTGCCCCTATGCAAAGATAAATTGCACTTTTTTTGACTTTAAATTATCGTCGTTTTTCCTTGCTCAGAATTTATTTGAGTCTTTAGAGTGTCTACTCATCTGAAGGCTGTCTATCTCCTTTTTTCAGGGGA
>CALDHF010000218.1 GCA_937941595.1 uncultured Acaryochloris sp.
TGATCGTAGCCTTACCCTGCGCGTAGGCTTAGGTGTGGCTCTGGTGGCTTTTATATGTGCTTTTGGGTTGTCACGGTTTCTCAACCCTCTTAGCTTTGGGTTATGCGTTGCTGCCGTCCCTGTCATTATTATGTATCCTCTTGCAAAACGAGTATTTCCAGTCCCACAGTTGGTATTAGCAATTGCCTGGGGATTTTCGGTGCTAATCAGTTGGAGTGCGGCTGTCGGGAGTTTAAGCACTGGGACCTGGCTGCTTTGGTCTGCTACCGTTTTCTGGACCTTGGGGTTTGACACCATTTATGCAATGCCGGACCGCCCCGATGATCGGCGATTAGGAATTAACTCTAGTGCCCTGTTTTTTGGTCGATACGCTGAAGCAGCCATCGGCTCATTCCTGGGTGGAACCGTGATTTGTTTAGGGGTACTCGGATATACCCTCAATCTGCATTTTGGGTATTGGGCGGCTTTAGGATTAAGTGCTTATTTATGGTGGCGACAAATCCATCGCCTTAGTCGAACTAACCTAATTCCAAGCGCTTATGGCCAATTCTTTCGCCAAAACGTCTGGATCGGGCTGCTACTGCTAGGCGGAATGATCCTAGGGTCTTTGCTCCGCTAGGGTTTAAGGAGCCTCTTGGTTTGAGAGGGGCGATGTCGCGGGGATGTCGACGGGAGACCGATCGATAGCAATCAATAGATCTGAAGGCTTTAGGTTATCCAATTGGGGATTATTCGCCGCTATGGTGGGGTTGGATTGGCCATCAGGATTCTGAGCTGTCTGGGGGATAAGAGACCCTCCGTTTGAGAACAGACCTGTGATTGCAGCAACTGTGACTGCTGCTGCTGTTCCAACCATTGCCCAAACTGCCAATTTCGGCTTGTGCTCAATACGCGCCATTACTTGCTCGATAGTTTCTTCTACCGGAACAGTAGCGGGAATGGGCAATGATTGCATTCCCCGCTGCATTTGTAAGAGCTGTTGGTAGCAATGATTGAAATCTGAGTCGTTCTCCAGCCAGGTTTCTACCTGCTTCCGTTCTGTAGCAGTTGTTTCGCCGTCTAGATAGGCACTCAGCAATTCAAAGCGGTCGTTTTCTAAAGTTTCAATGTCATCCATAGCAGTATCTCACTTGCCCATTTGGGAGGTTTAGATGAAAGGAGAGAGCGTTTTACCCTGATACTATGGCCCTATGGGGCTAGTATGATCTGGGCAGTTACCGTCATCTACCTGATACAAAAAGCTGATACCAAGTCGGTATCTCAAGCAAGCGTTTCATGAATGAAAGCCTAATTTAAATCTAACGTATGTTTTGGGTCTGAGCAAAAAGTATGAAGGTTTTCCTTCCTACTCTTAGAATGATCAACTTAGATGAAGAATCTAACGTCAACTTTTAAGATAATTTTGTAATTGCCCTTGCAGGCGTATTCTGGCCCGGGCAATTCGAGATTTGACAGTTCCCAAAGAAACGCCTGTAATTTCGGCAATTTCTTCGTAGGCTAACCCTTCAATTTCTCGGAGAACGATGGTGGTCCGAAAGGCTTCAGGAAGTTCTGAGATCGCAGAGTTTAACTGGTGATAGAATTCGTGGGTCGCAAGGCTTTCGTTTGGACCTGGCTCTCCAGAGGCAATTTCCCAGGCGATGTCGCCATCTTCCATCGTCAATCGCGCATCTAGGGACAAGGGGCTTTTATAGCGCTTGCGCTTGCGCAGTTCGTCGTAAAACAAGTTGGTGGTAATCCGACTCAGCCATCCTCGAAATTTAACAGGATCCTTGAGGCGACTGATGTTGCGGTAGACCCGGATCCAAACCTCTTGGGCAAGATCGGCGCGATCGTCCCAATCGGGAGCGAGATGGTACAGCACCCTTTCAACATGGGACTGATAACGTCGCAGAAGTTCTGTAAAGGCAACACGATCGGGATGCAACCCAGCTTGACAAAGTTGCACCAGCTCATAGTTGCCGAGTTTCGCTGCTGGTAATTGCACGGGAGGTTCTGAATCCTTAACCCTAACCCTTGACCAAGATACCTGAAGACTGGCTGTCATGAATCGAATTGACCATAATTACACCTGCCTTGTTTGACGCAGGGGTTAAATGTGGAGTTCCCATGATGGCAAGTCTGTTCCCTATAATGTGAGATACTCCATTAGCCTAACGGCACATTGCCCCAATTGCTGAGTTTTTCTTGGGCATCCATTTTTGATCATGCAAACCATTGATTCGTCCTCTGTCTCACCGATGCCAACTTTCTCTGATCAGCCGCTACAGATAGGTCATCGGCAATTCCAGTCACGGTTAATGACGGGAACGGGAAAATATGATGATTTTGAAACGATGCGCCAGAGTATCGCCGCTAGTGGTTGCGGAATAGTGACTGTTGCGGTGCGTCGGGTGCAAACCCAGGCACCGGGGCATCAAGGCTTAGCAGAGGCTATTGACTGGAAGCAGGTCTGGATGTTGCCCAATACGGCGGGATGCCAAACGGCAGAAGATGCTGTGCGGGTGGCTCGATTGGGACGGGAGATGGCTAAACTCTTAGGCCAGGAAGATAATAACTTTATCAAGTTGGAAGTCATTCCAGATTCAAAATATCTGCTGCCTGATCCTATGGGCACCTTAACGGCTGCTGAGCAGTTGGTGCAGGAAGGGTTTGCTGTTCTGCCCTATATCAATGCTGATCCCTTGTTGGCAAAGCGGCTAGAGGAGGTTGGCTGTGTGACGGTGATGCCGTTGGGATCTCCCATTGGATCGGGGCAAGGCATTCAAAATGCTGCCAATATTCGGATCATTATCGAAAATGCATCGGTGCCGGTGGTGGTGGATGCTGGTATTGGATCGCCGAGTGAAGCGGCTCAAGCGATGGAAATGGGTGCCGATGCGGTGTTGATCAATACTGCGATCGCACAAGCAAAACACCCCGCCATGATGGCAACGGCTATGAATCAAGCCACAGTAGCTGGTCGCTTAGCCTATTTGTCAGGACGTATTCCTGTTAAAGCCTATGCTAGCGCCAGCTCTCCCCTTACCGATCGCGTCACCCGTTAAGGTCGGCAATGACTTAAAAAAACCTTAAAAAATGTTGCTATCTCTTGCTTGGCCTTTGGCCAAGCAGCAACCTCCGGCTACTGAAAAAGTCAAGTACTGGATGGGTTTCATCCTCAGATGTTCCAGTGGGAATGAAGAGAGGGAGTCTGCTATAATTCATAAAAATTAATGAACTTTCTTTAAATATGCGTTACATCACTGAAGACAGAGGCCTAATCAATAATTTTGCGGAAGAGCCCAAATCCTATGCGGCAGAACCGCCAACAGCTAGACAAAAGACCATCAACACGGTTTTGGTCGTTGGTGGCGTTTTACTCGTCACAGGATTGTGTGCATTTGCAGCAACCCTTTCCTAAGAGTGCCTGAAAATAGGTCGTTGGGTGAGTTTGCACTTCAAGATTTGCTGAGAATAGATTGACGGAATTGTAGGCTAACTACGCGCTCGTTCTCCGTTCGCCTAAAAGCGAGTTTGGCATCACAGATTGATGATAGATTGGGGCTGAGCAGCGGTAGTCTGCTTACGCCGTAAGAGCCTCCACAGTTCTGTCTTTGTTCAAACCTATGCCTGAAGAACAACCCACAAATCTGGAACCAGAATCTGGTGTTCAAGGATCTGTATCAAACGATGATGCACCTCCCAAATCTAAACCTGCGGTAGATACGAATCTAACGTCAACGTCTAAATCAGATTCACCCAAACCCCCTTCATCTCAGCCAGAGAGTCCTGACACTCAGGTGGACCATCAGAATCCTACAGGTGCTCCTCAAGAATCCATCCCTACTAAAGCGGCCTCTGAGCGTAAGCCTCTAAAAACTCCCTCGAAAAAAGAGTTTCAAAGTTCAGCAGATGACGCTGGTGGCTCAAAGAAAGTTACTAAAAAATCCGCCTCTCCGGCTCCCGAAGCTCCAACATCTGAGCCAAAATCCATCAAAACCCCTTCTAGAAAAGAGTCTCAAAATTCAGTGGATGGCCCTGGTGGTTCTAAAATTGAGGCGGCCTTTTTTCAGGTCTTGGGTCTTGCCAACAAGATAGTTAGCCCCATCTTCTCAACGCTGCGCAAGGTATTAGTCGAGTCAAAACTGTACAGCAGTCTGCAAGATCGCCTCAAGCCATTGCAGCCTGTCTTTAAAGTCTTCAGTTTGATTTGGAAGCAAATCATCATTCCAGTTGGCAATAACATTATCAAGCCTTTATGGGGGTTGGTCCTCAAGTTTTTGCGAGGACGATTCCCAGATGCTCTAAAAGCCTTTTCTGACCGATTTTTGACGATTGTCGGTGCTGGCCTATTCGCTCTTATCTATTGGCTATTCTCGTCTTTGATGCCTGCGTCATCTCCACAGCCTGCTGTTCAGAAACCGCCTGCTCCAGTGGTGACTGCTCCCC
>CALDHF010000219.1 GCA_937941595.1 uncultured Acaryochloris sp.
CGTAATGGTTTTTCCCGACACAATATCCGTAAAGGTTTTGCGCATCCCTAGCAACCGTAACTGTCGTCCTACAATAGCCTGCTCATTTTCCGTAAAGTTGCCTAAGACCAACACACTTTGATCATCATGGTGGCGAAAATAGCCAAAAACATGATTATTCCCTGGATCCATCATCACCGTTTCTGAACCCGTAAACGCCCGGTTTTGCTGACGGATGTTGATCAGACGCAGCAGACCTAAATAGATTTGCCCCCAGACTTCTTCAGAATCACGCCGCAAGTCAGCACGGTCCCAATCAAACCTAAGTCGATGGGCCCACCGACTATCCCCATCCTTTTCAGGAGACCGACCATAGTCATAGTCATTGAGGATTCCCAGTTCATCTCCCAAGTAAATCAGGGGAATCCCGCCTATGGTTAATAAAATGCCATGGAGTAGCAAAATTCGCTGGATGGCCAGATTGACTTGCTCAGAATCCTGTTCACAGAGACCTTTTTCCAGACCACACAGAGAAGCCGTTGTCCCAGAGATACGAGCCAGTTGCGTCTCGGGATTTTCTTGAAAGGGCAATCCCCGAGCAAAACTATTTTCAAACCGATTGGTATAAAACGCAGTTAAGAATTGACGATGGTGCAAGGGATTGATATTGAGTTCCCAAGCATCCTGATCCGAAAAAGTCCAGCCGATATCGTCGTGACAACGAATATAGTTGACCCAAGCACAGCCTTCAGGCAAGTCAAACCGCTTCTGCATGGCATGGCGCAACAGTTGCGTATTCCGAGTGGCCAGGGTTTCCCACAACAGCGCCATCAACTGGGGGTTATAGGAGAGGGGACATTCCTCTTCGCTGATATAGCGTTTGACTTCATCAGGATGAACAATGGCTTCCGATTTGAAGACCATAGCGGGAGCAGCAATTTGCAGCACTGCATTAAAGGCTTGAATCAGCAGGTGGGCCTCAGGCAAATTTTCGCAGTTACTATCGAGTCGCTTCCACAGAAACGCCACAGCGTCTAATCGCAAAACCTCTACACCAACATTGGCCAGGAACAACATCTCTTCGGCCATATGCCCAAACACCGTGGGGTTCTCATAGTTGAGATCCCACTGGTAATTACAAAAGGTGGTCCATACCCATTTGCGAATTTTGGTGCGGTAGGTAAAACAACCCGGATGCTCATCGGGAAAGACAGAATCGACAGTTTGCTCAAAGGCATCTGGGACTTGGCGATCGCGATACATTCGATAATAATCTTGGTGCTCTCGATCCCCTGACATGGCCTGCTTGGCCCATTGATGCTCATCCGAGGTGTGGTTAAACACAAAGTCCAAGACCAAGCTAATCCCATGCTGTCGAAGTTCCGTGGCCAGCTCGGCTAGCTCCTCCATCGTCCCCAGATTGGGGTTGACTTCACGATAGCTGCTGACAGCATAGCCGCCATCATTGTCGCCTTTTAAGGTTTTAAATAAGGGCATCAAGTGTAGATAGGTGATGCCCAGTTCTGTGAGATACGGGATGCGATCGCGAATCCCACTCAAATCCCCCGCAAACAGATCGACATAGCACATTGCCCCCACCATCCGATGGGATTGATACCAGTGGGGATCTGCTTCCCGCATCACATCCAAGGCCTTGAGTTCGTCGGGCCGCTTCATCCACATCTGAGTGGTTGAATCTAAAATCTGCTCGAGATGGTAGAAAAAGTCATACTGATTGCCATAAAGCTGATAGAGCAACCCAAACAAACGCGGAAAATGGGTTTTAATCCGTTGGACATAACTCTGCCAGGTCCCCTGGTCGATTTGATCGGCATATCGCACTTCTAAACGGGGCATTAACCGGGACAGTGACTTGATACTGTGCCGCTTTAAAGTTGCAGAATCCATTGCACCTCGTCTTCGTACATCCGTTCTCCACTACTATCAAGGTATAGAATTTTCGCACTGCTGCACTTCTAGACAGTACCCGCTTTCTGCGAGTTGCGATCATCCAGCCTAGGGGCACCATGCACAACGGAGATTAGATAGAGAGATATCACCGCTGCAAAAAAACACCAAACCGACACAAAGGCATAGTTGAAAAACCAGAATGTGATCCCCATCGATAATGCCACCAATCCCCCCAACACCTTGAGCTGAGGCAACTTCGACAGACAGACTGGCCCTACAACCATCAATAAGTAAATCAACCGCGTCAGATCACGGGGGACAATCCAGTCATAAACCAATTGGGTCTGGTATTGGATAGACCCATGCTGGACGGCAACAGATAGCCATTCTGGATAAAGCCAGAACGGTCCATAGAGAGATAGCCCAAATAAACAGCCAAACAAGAACATTGCCAGCAGTATTTTTTTGACCCAAGGCCAATCTTCCTGAAAAAATATTGCCAACGCGGGCCAAGCAGGCCAGATACCGTGGGAAAAACAGAAAAAGCCCATTGCGCCCAACCGCACCATTGCCGCTGACTGCCCCCCTAGATTCAACCAGACCACCCCTTCCAACCCTTGCTGAATGCTAAACCCTAACGGAATCGCAGCCAACGGCAACAACCGCAGACTTTTGATCCATGCCACCTTGATCGCGTACAAACCAGCGACCAGTAATGAGGCAGAAGCGGTGAAACTAGCAGTGGCAGAAAAACACATCAGCAAATGTCCTTACGTTGCCAAGACTATTTGTCAGATCCGAAATTTTAGTACCTTGAAGGCATACCCATAACTATTTAAAAACACTAGATCTACCTCGGACATGCAGTCACTCACACCCTATCAACTAAAATCACGGAGCATCTTTTTGATTTCGAGATTGTGCATTTCTTCCTGCCCAATTTTAGTACGGGCATATTCTTCTAAATAAATACTGGCGTTTTCCACCACATCTAAAAGCTGTTTATAGAGATTTAACGCCATTTGTTCGTGGTTGAGACTTTCTTGGAGCAAGCTGCGAACAGCATGCTGATTGGTTTCTTCAATCGGTGCAATCTTTTGACTAGGGTGCCCTTCCAAGCCTGTAATAATCTCCCCTGCTTCTTGAGCATGCAACAGGGATTCACTGGCTTGAGATTTAAAGAAATCCACAATAGGCAAGCGGTTGGGGCCAATCACCATCAAGCCATAATGGGTATAGCGTACAACCCCTGCCAACTCAAATTCCATGATTGTATTGAGAAGGGAAATCGTCGTGGTTGTATCAAGGTTTTTCATGAAGGGAAAATCACACTTTGCTGAGCCGAGTAATATAACAATGCCTTCAAAAGCATGATGGAAAAAGCTTTGAAGTATTGCATACCCAAGCTTAACACTTCAAAAAGACAAAATTGTTCTCAACATGCACTCCGCACTGTCAATAAGAAATGACCGGAGAGATATCCGTTATAGACAATAGGCCTATCCCATCTGCCGGAGCCAAACTGGAATTTGCTCTGAAAATCGAAAGTGATACTCCTGAGCTTCATTAGCACTCATGCCTTGATGACGGGCATCTTCCAGCAATTGGCTCATAGACTGCATCGACGTTTCCACCTCATTCCAGGAGTCCGGTGAGTCCCTTAAGAGAGCATTGAGCTGAGACCGAATGCGATCAGCCGCAGGAGAACTATTGGCAGGAGAAGAGTCTGGGGCAGCAGATGCCGACTGTAAACGGGCTGCCGGTACCTCACAGGCAACGGGAGGCGCATGGGTACTAATCAAATATTGTTCCAGTCGCGAAGGTAGACTCGGCTTCTTTTCAACGAGCTGACTTTGGGGCGGCACATAAGTATGAGTTTCCTCATCATAGGCCAGGACTTCACCCGTCTCGATATGATAAATCCAGCCATAGATTTGCAGCTTTCCTTGCAATAACCGCGACCGCACAATTGGATAGGTCTTTAGATTATCAATCTGGACTAGGACATTTTCAGCGACTAGAATTTCAACACGCTCTTCTCCCTGGGACTCAGGGTAGTTTTCAGACACCACTCGCCGGGTAGTTTCCGCATGCTGTAACCAGTCATACACGAGGGGCATATCGGCTTGAAGCTTATTGAGCTTCATCAGTCCTTTCATGGCACCACAGTGGGAATGGCCACAGATCACCACTTGATCAATTTCTAGAGCTGCGATCGCATATTCAATCGTGCCCCCTTCACCCCCATTCGCAGCACCATAGGGGGGCACAAGATTGCCCGCATTGCGGATCACAAACAACTCTCCCACATCTGTTTGGGTAATCAGATTTGGATCAACCCGAGAATCAGAACAGGAAATAAACAACACCCGAGGTTTTTGACCATGGGAGAGTTCTTCTAAAAGTGTTTGATGTTCAGTAACGTAGCTTTGCTTAAATTCTTGCAGACCACGAACTAACTTTTTCACAATGGGACTTCCTTGACAATGCTCGACATGAACTCGATATAGTGAGTTCGCATCGAGTTTGGCCGTAGTACTCTATCCAGGAATTCAGTTTAAACTATATTCAAGCCGTCAATTCATATAAAAATTTTATGCTTTGCATCATTTCATTACGATTTGCCCTTTAACGCCACAGAATCCATCTGCATGACAGAGTATATCCACACCCGTAGTCAACATGCAGAATAGACGTCACTCGTATCAATCCTTCGACCCCAGGGTCATTCAAGATTTTCTGGGCAATGACCGCACCCTGATCACCTGTGAGCGGTTGACCACGGGACGAAGCAATACCAACTACAAGTTAATCCTCAGTGATGGCAGTATTTGTGCCCTCCGGTTGTATGCCCAAAGCACTCCTCAGAAAGATGCCTATCTCCTTGACTTAGCCAGAACTGTATTACCAGTGCCTGAGGTATTGGCTCAAGGTCCAAAGTGGGCGATCTTTACGTTCATACCCGGCACGCTGTTATGCCATGCGCCAGAGTATGTCGGTGCAGCAGCGAAGACTATCGCCCAAATTGCATCCATTCAATTCGACACCCCAGGACAACTCAACCCGGATGGTTCAGTCTCCACCTTTAGCTTTGGGGGGCTTTCAGGCTTTATAACCCAACAGTTAGACAACCCAGGTGTACAGCAATGGTTAGGGCCAGACACCCTCCAGAGATTGCAGAAAATTCTTCACCAAGAAGCCCCTCGCCTAGCTGCGTTAGAGGCAGCGTCTTGTCTCGTCCACGGAGACTTCAACCCCAGCAATATATTGATTGATCAGGGTCAAGTTAGCGGGGTTCTAGATTGGGAGTATGGCCATGCTGGCACCCCATATATGGACATTGGCAACCTACTCAGGCATACCCCCATTGAGCAACATTCCCAGATCCAATCGGGGCTAGAGCGCGGAGGCATGACCTTGCCGTCTGACTGGAAACGACGGGCTGCACTGGTTGATCTCACCAGCCAATTGGAGTTTCTGACATCTCCTCGGTCTGACTCATTTAAGCAGCAATGCGTAGACAAAATTCACCAGTTCTTCCAAAGCGAAGGTGGCGTTTGAGTAGATTCTTGACTTGAGATCGGCTTACCCAAGATTAGAGAAAGATGATTTACCGATCCAGTTCGCCTAACCCGGGTCGGCCCATAGAGGGGATCTTACCTTGACGGAGATAGATCCCGCCCAGTATACCAACTCCTAACAATCCCACCCCCATACCCAGGGGGACAACAGCATGAAAGCATAAACCACCCGCCATCAACATCAATCCCAGCAGCAACACGCTGACCACCCCTATGGGATGAAAAGATCTCTGTCTAAAAGAGGTTGGTAACCCCGTCGATTGTTTAGGGCTAACCCCAGTACCGCTACCCGGTCTATTCATACCCTGCCCACAAACTACTCAATGAGCCAACATTAGCACCCCTAACTTGCGCCCAATCATGATGTTGCATAGGCCATAAAACATAACATTCCCGACTCCCCATACAAACTTTGCTGAGCAACCGAGGATGATAGGCTATGAAAATTGTTACCGATATGGAGAGTCTATGAGTCCAATCGATTGGGTCATCGTCGTCGCCTACGCCATAATCGTTCTCTGGATCGGACTCTCAGCCAGTCGGAAACAAAAGAATACCGATGAATATTTTCGGGGCTCTAAACAACTCCCTTGGTGGGCCATTGGCATCTCGATTATTGCCACCTCTTTCTCAGCGGCTTCACTCCTGGGAGGTCCAGGTGAAGGCTACCAGCATGGCTTTCTATATCTCCAGCTTCAGATCGGAGATCTGCTGGGGTTTAGCCTAGTCATTCTGCTGTTTTTGCCATTTTTCATTCGGCTCAATTTAACCACAGCCTATGAATATCTTGAGCGTCGTTTTGATGCCAAAACTCGTTCTCTAGGCTCTTTGTGCTTCATCTTATTTGTGGTTGCCCGCCTCGGGGCCTTGTTATACGGGGCCTCTCTTGTCGTCGCTACCGTTACAGCCATTCCACTGCCCCTAGCGATTATCCTCGTGGGTCTGGCTTCCGTTATTTATACCGTCACCGGGGGAATCACAGCGGTAGTCTGGACTGATTTTTTGCAGTTCATCATGATTTTTGTCGGTCTTATTGCTGGCTTATGGGCCGCTTCTATCAGTGTCCCCGGCGGACTTAGCGCCCTATGGGCGGCGGCTGGGGAAGGGGGGAAACTCCAGGTTATTGATCTGTCCTGGAATCCAGAGTCTGTCAGATCTCTACCGACTGCTCTGTTTGCCTATGGCATTCTCGCCTTCGCTGTCGCTGGCACTAATCAGCAATCCGTCCAACGATATGTTTCCTGTGCCGATGTCCCTTCAGGCAGAAAAGCCATCCTACTGGGTTGGTTCACTGGATTTATCGGCGTTGCCGTCACGTTACTGCTCGGTGTACTCCTATTTGGCTTTTATTCCCTCAACGCCGGGGCACTGCCAGAAGAGGTCGTAGGGGATCAAATTCTGCCTCACTTTATTGTCAATCAAGTGCCTCCAGTAGCCGCAGGACTTTTGGTGGCAGCTATTTTTGCCGCCGCCATGTCGTCGATTGACTCGGCCCTACACTCCCTCGCGACTTGCATTGTTGTGGACTTCTATCAGCGCTATTCTAAAGTCAACAGAAGCGATGCCCATTATCTAAAAGCAGCAAAATCATGGATTGTTGTCTGCGGAATTCTGGGCATTCTCTCGGCATTCTATGTGGCCTCTACCAAAGAATCGTTACTAGAATTTTTAGTTGAATACACGGCATTATTCCTGGGACCTTTGTTAGGGATGTTCTTAATGGGCATTTTAATTCCTCGGATTAATGCCACGGGCGCATTTTTTGGTGTGCTGCTAGCCGCTGCACTTCTGGGCATTGATAGCCACTTCCAATGGCTGCAATTTCCAGGAATTTGGCGCTCAGCCATTTCGGCCCCTTTGGCCGTCATTCTGGGCTATGGTGTATCTCTACTGGGTACCCCTCCTTCCCCTGCTTCTATCAAAGACCTCACCTTCTGGCAATAGCATCCGTCAATTGTGCGACTGGCGAGGGTATAGAAGAAAATGCCAATTTTGAATTGCAAGTTCGGCATCAACAGCAAGATAACTGGTATTCTCTCCAACGCAACCTGTATCAGGAGGTAGCCAGACAATCTATCCTGGAACAACCACTGCTGGGGCGGCTCTCATGATCACTGGGTGTGCAGATCCGCACTTTGCCCCCAGGTACACTCACTTTGCTTAAAGCTTCGTGTACCTGGGGGGGCAGAAAACCGTTGCTGATTGCTGGGTTGTGCCTAGAATCTGAATCCCCGTTAAATACGCCACATCTTTGAGCAGCTTAAGCTTAGGAGATATGGACACTGATGCGTAAACAACAATTCTCCGATAAGAGGAAACGGCTAGCCGCTGTGCCTGTTGATTTGTAACGGTTAGCCGTCGGTTGCGGCCTGCTGCTGTGCCAGTCGCTGTTCGGAAAAAATGACCGAGTTCGGAACTGACATGAGTCTGCATTTGCTGACACACCGCCATCTCAATACCTTCTAGAGTATGCAGGTTTTCTGGGTTGCTTTCCTCATACAGTAATTGAGCTATCGCATCGAGATAGATTTTGAGTTGAGCTAATATTTCTGAGTTTATTGCTGAAGAATTCTGGGCAACACTGGTAT
>CALDHF010000220.1 GCA_937941595.1 uncultured Acaryochloris sp.
TTCATAGATCAGGCCTTGCTTATCTAAATAACCAGAAATTTGCTCTAGCGTAGCGCCCATTCGGGCATCCTCTTCCTATGATTGATCTCTGAAATATATCTAGTTTGACAGGTTTCTTGGAATTGGCAAAACCTAACTCTCTAAAGCGTCAGAATGTTGTTGATATGCCTTTGCTGTTTTTTGGGGGTCCAGGGTAAACACTAGCGTTGCTAGAGGTGGCAAACATAAATCCAGGGAGTAAGGACGATTATGGAACGCCCATTCATCCGTCCATTTCCCACCCAAGTTGCCCATATTACTCCCCCCGTACTGGCGAGCGTCGCTGTTAAATAGCTCCACATAATAACCTGGCTCTGGCACCCCTACACGATAATGACTGTGGGGTTGAGGGGTAAAGTTACAAACCGTGAGTACAAATTTATCGGAATCTTTGGCCCTACGGATGAATGAAATGACACTATGGCGATTGTCATTACAATCCACCCAGTCAAACCCGTCATACTCAAAATCATTGGTGTACAGCGCTGGTAAGTTCCGATACAGCTGATTCAAGTCAGCAACAAATTTCTTGAGATTACTATGGGAGTCATACTGTAAAAGTTGCCAGTCTAAGTCACTCCAGACATTCCACTCACTCCATTGACCAAATTCCATACTCATAAATAAGGTCTTTTTACCGGGATGAGTAAACATAAAGGTATATAGGCATCTTAAATTTGCAAACTTCTGCCATTCATCCCCAGGCATTTTACCTAGCAT
Organism: uncultured Acaryochloris sp.; assembly: GCA_937941595.1. Classification (GTDB taxonomy): domain Bacteria; phylum Cyanobacteriota; class Cyanobacteriia; order Thermosynechococcales; family Thermosynechococcaceae; genus Acaryochloris. Next base: position 760 of record CALDHF010000220.1, read on the forward strand.
GTTACTTTTGCCATGCACAATTTCATCGTGAGACAGTGCCAGCATAAAATTCTCACTAAAGGCATACATGATGCTGAACGTGACATTGTTCTGATGAAACTGTCTAAACCATGGATCCATGTTGAAATAGTCCAACATGTCATGCATCCACCCCATATTCCACTTGAGGTTGAACCCTAAACCTCCGACATAGGTTGGCCATGACACCATCGGCCATGACGTTGATTCTTCAGCAATGGAAAGAATACCCGGGAAATAGCCAAAGAGGACGTCATTGAGATGGCGCAGGAAATCAGCCGCCTCAAGATTTTCTGCGCCACCATACTCATTCGCCACCCATTCTCCATCTTTGCGGCAATAGTTGTTATAGAGCATAGAAGCGACGGCATCTACTCGGATTCCATCAATGTGATATTTATCAAACCAAAATACAGCGTTGGCAATTAAGAAATTTTTGACTTCTTTCCGACCATAGTTAAAAACCAGGGTTCCCCACTCTTTGTGCTCTCCTTTCCGGGGATCAGCATGTTCAAAGAGATGGGTGCCATCAAAAAAAGCTAAGCCATGTCCATCTTTAGGAAAGTGACCTGGGACCCAGTCAACAATGACGCCGATGCCATGTTGATGACATTGGTCAACAAAATACATAAAATCTTCTGGGGTCCCGTAACGAGAGGTACAGGCATAATAGCCTGTGACCTGATAGCCCCACGATCCGTCAAAAGGATGCTCAGCAACTGGGAGCAATTCAATGTGAGTAAAGCCTAATTCTTTGACATAGGGAATCAACCGTTCTGCCAGTTCTCGATAGGTCAGAAAGCGGGCACCGGGCTTTAACTCCGATACAATCACAGGTGACAAAGCATGGCCTTGTTCAGACGTAGAAGCCTGATCAGAGGCAGCATGCATCCATGACCCTAGATGGACTTCATAAATAGAAATCGGTTGGTTGAGGCTATCAGCATGGCGGCGGTCTTCCATCCATGAATTATCGGACCAGTCATAGGTATTGAGATCTGTTACAATCGATGCCGTTTTAGGGCGGACCTCCTGCTGGAATCCAAAGGGATCAGATTTTTCGTAAATATGTCCTTCTGGATTTTTGATTTCATACTTATAGTGCTCACCAGTGGATATTTCCGGGATGAACAATTCCCAAATTCCAGATGGCCCTTTACGCATTTGGTGCTGACGCCCATCCCAGGCATTAAAGTCTCCTAATAAAGAAACATTACGAGCATTAGGAGCCCATACTGCAAAGTAGACACCCGCGATACCCTCTAGCGTTATGGGATGTGCCCCTAACTTTTCGTAAATACGATGGTGATTACCTTCTGCAAATAAATGTTGATCAAAATCCGTGACCCGAGGAGACCTGAACGCATAAGGATCGTAGATAACGCGTTCATGGTCTCCTTCTTGCACACGTAACTGGTAGTTCAGTGCTTCAGAAACAGGTACATCGCATTCAAAAAAATGGGGATCATGCACAGTGTGCATCGGGTATTCTTGCCTTTGTCCTTGTCCTGAACACACCACAGATACAGCATCTGCCGTCGGCCAATATGCCCGCACAATCCACCCTGATTTACCATCCACTTGAATAGGATGGGGACCTAAAACCTCAAAAGGATCTTGGTGTTGATTCCAAATAATTTGATTGACTTGATCGGGCGTAAGAGAGGGGGACATGCAAGTACCTAAATTTGAGGGACTAAAGGGGCCGAAAAACAGGGAAGAGACAATGGCCGATTTTAACTTTTTTGGAGAAGTATCCGATCAACAAATTTTTGAATGAGCTGATTGGATTCAGGGGTGGGATGGAGGTTGTCAAGGATATATTGCAAGTCTCCATCTGTCTCTAGGTATCGATCTTGGTAGCGGGTAATCCGGGTCGCTAAGTCATGGTGATCCACTTCCGGGTGGAACTGAAATCCATAGAATGGTTTATCAATCACCCTAAAGGCATGGTAGGGGCATCGTTCCGTAAACGCTAGCAGTTGAGTATCTGCAGGTAGCAAAACCGCCCGTTCTTGATGTCCAGAGACCACCAAAAAATGGTTCGGGCTATCGCAAAACAGGAGATCTTGACGGGCTGCAGGGGTCAATTGCATAGGGTAAATCCCCATTTCCATTTGCTCGGGATCATGAATCACTTTCCCGCCTAACGCTTCGACGCTTAACTGAAATCCAAAGCACGAGGCGAAAACCGGAATATTTTGAGCAACACAGTGCTGAAGTAGTGCCTTAGCAGATTGGACAAACGGATACTGATCTGGCTTGAGCACCGAGGCGTCACTAGACCCCCCTACAAATAAAGCATCGTAATTATCAACACAGTTAGGGGGAAAATTTGGGGTATCGAATACATTGAGGATGGTGAATTGAGAGACATCCAGCAGACTATAGCGAGCGAACTCTTGTAACTCTTCAACACGAGTCACAGCATCATTTCGAATTTGTAAATATAAGATGCGCAGTCGAGTTCGAGTTTTAATCATAAAGAGCGCTTAGGCTTGTTGCCAGCCATATTGAAACCTCAGAGCAGTCTACCCCCAAAGAATTCATAGAAACCTGATGTTTAACTTTGATCCAGATCAACGTCGATACGTAAGATTTGAAGGAAAAAACGGTATCAATAGCCTAGAATCCTTAATCATCTCATTCAATGCTAAAATAAATCTTAACAATTAAATAAAATTGGCGTTATGGCCCTTTCCAACGCTTCGGTCTCACGCCCCCAGATCTTTATCTGTACGCTACTGAACTCAGTCTCTTTAGTTGACCTATTCACCCGGATTTTGGAGGGCGATCGCTATAGCTTAGTACATGCAACCTATGACAATTTTCTAGAGTTAGTAGAAAAAGACAAACACCACATTGATTGTCTCATTCTGGAGAATACTTCAGCACTCACAAAGGTTGTCAGTCATCTTCATCGCGAAGCCATTTTATTGCCAGCGGTGCTTCTAGAAATGGAGAGTGATATAGAGTCTTCTGCGCAGGGTAGCTCTAATAGTGATATTTCAGCGCAAAATGAGAGTTCTTATCACATTGCTGAAGTCAGAGTGAGGGGTAGCGACCCGGACACTATTCTCCAAGGAATTGACCAATCCATCGCCCAGTTTTTGCAGTTGTCTAAAGCCTGCCGATTACCAAGAACTTCTCCAGTCCAGGTCGCAACAGCAGAGCTCCAAGATAGTTTGACGGCACAACAACAACGACTGTCGCAAAAATTGAAGGAGCGATTAGGTTATCTTGGCGTTTATTACAAACGCAATCCCCAGCAGTTCTTCAACAAACTTTCTCCAGAAGAACAAGCAGACTATATAGCCAACATAAAGCGGGATTATCGAGATATCGTCCTCAACTATTTTCGAACAGGAAGTTCCGTTAACCAAGAAATTGATGATTTTGTCACTCAGATTTTCTTTTCTGATTTCTCAATCTTAAAAATATTAGAAATTCATATGGAGCTAATGGATGCTTTTTCTAAAAAACTAAAATTGGAAGGCCGAAATGAAGATATTTTACTCGATTATCGCTTAACTTTAATTGATGTCATGGCCCATTTGTGCGAAATGTATCGTCGCTCAATTCCCAAGAACAAATAATTTATTCCTCAATCCCAATCATTCGAATACCCTGCCATGAGTTCCATCAGAAAAACCTATGTTCTTAAACTCTACGTTGCGGGCAACACACCCAATTCTGTAAGAGCACTCAGAACCCTAAACCATATTCTAGAAACTGAATTCCAGGGTGTTTATGCACTAAAAGTGATTGATGTTTTAAAAAACCCTCAACTTGCTGAAGAAGATAAGATCCTGGCGACTCCGACATTATCAAAAGTTCTGCCTCCACCGGTACGCAAAATAATTGGTGATTTATCCGACCGTGAACGTGTTCTAATTGGTTTGGATTTACTGTACGAAGAGCTTTCAGAAGGGACAATAGATTTCTAATTCTCTTCCCAATTATTGCCAAACAAAAATTCTATTTTAATTTGATCTTTAAAACAGCCATTAATCACAACTCAAATGAAAAATGAAGAAAAGCAACGCATCTAAGTATGAAAACAACCATAAAAACAAGGTCGAAGTCAAAAAAATCCTAACCCGAATTGAAGGCTTTGACGACATTAGTCATGGTGGCTTTCCTCAGGGCAGAACCACTTTAGTGAGTGGAACCTCTGGGACAGGAAAAACCTTATTTGCCATTCAATTTCTTTATCATGGCATTGTTTATTTTGACGAGCCTGCTATTTTCATCACTTTTGAAGAATCTCCAACGGACATTATCCAAAATGCTTTGAGTTTTGGTTGGGATTTACAAGAGCTAATGGACGATGGCAAGCTGTTTATCTTAGATGCTTCACCGGACCCAGAAGGACAAGATATCGCGGGTGAATTCG
>CALDHF010000221.1 GCA_937941595.1 uncultured Acaryochloris sp.
GACAGACCAAATAACGGGGCTTGCAGCATTCTATAAATCAGTTCCATTAAGGACAAGTCATCGGCAAAATAGCGATGGGTAAAGGCACCAGACAGTCCGCCTAGGGTCCCTCCTTGGACGCTGCGAATGGTCACATTGGCAATCCACTTTTCGTAGGCTGTCGGTTTGGGAAATTCCTTATACATGTCTCTGGCAATCATCAGAGAGGTCGTGGTATGAAACGACTCATCTAAGAAATGATAGTGAGAGACTGCTGTCGGTCCAGGAATCTGATCGCCTGTTTTCTTTAAGGTCTTGTAGTATTTGGCGATGGGATGCTCCATGTTCTTGAGGGTCATATTGCCCATCATCCGCAGCAAATAGTATTGGCAAGCCAAAAACGGCGATCCACCCCCCCAGTTAAAGCCAAAAAAGCGCTGGAGAGCCGGAGAAATACCACGCCCTAAAATTCCGGTAGTGGGGATTTGGCCCAGATATTCACCTTTTTGCTCTAAGGTCTGGAGAAATTGTGAGTAATATTGTTGCTTATCTCGAAACATCATCTTGGTCAAGGACCGAGCGCAGTGATACTGACAAGTGGGCCACCAACGTTGACCGAGGTTTAATCGATAAGAATGCCATTTCAGTAAGGCTTTAAGGGCTGACTTGCCTAGCAGAGCATTGGCAGTAGACAGACCAATCTTGCGAAAAGCATGGATATGGTAGTGTTCTTGGTCGGTTTCTAGATCAAGCATTTCAGCAAGGGTAGAATAGCCACCGACAGCATCAAAAACACTAGCTGTGACCTGATTTAGAGCGACTGTTTCGGTCTCGGTGTCAGCAACATAGTTGTAGTTGGCGAACCAATGCAGATGATTGAGGGCCAATTTCTGCGCAGATGATGCTTGATCGAAGAGCGGAGTGCCATAGAGCAAAGACTGTTCTGGTTTACTCCACAGAGCGTTGCGATTATTTTTATACTGAAAATCTCGATCCAAGTCAGCAATTTGTTCTGTGTAGTCAGAGTCTGTGTTGGATTGGTAAGTCGTTGCGATCCGCTTCTGTAAATAACGGTTGGGCTGGCTCGGCCCAGGTGCATAGTATGTCTGGCCCTGGGGTGTAATGGTTGTGACCATGGTGATGCTCCCGAGATGAATGGATAGGATGGCGCTACTGTTCTTGGATCTCTGCAATTAAGTGCTGAGCGAGAGCCGTAATAGTGGGGTAGTCATAGAGCAAGGTGGGATCGAGTTCTATGCCTATCCAGTCTTCCAAGTCTCCTGTCATCCCTACTGCTGCGGAAGAATCCAAACCATAGCGATCGAAGGGGACCGTGATATCTATCTGGTCGGAATGGATGCTGAGTAAATCAGCGATATAAGTTGATATCCAAGTTTGAATATCTCTAGCAGAAAGATTGTCTTTTGCAGGAAGACTAATCGCTTGTGATTCCATAGGGATAACCATCCTGAATAAGGTAGGCTTGAAAATTTTGTTCAGATACTTGTAGAAATCTCTAATGCAATCAACGTGAACTTTTTAGTACAGATTGACTGATATGTAAGGATTTTTGTCGAGATCAGACAGAAGATATTATCGAAAGCTTTTTGAGGCTGGTGTTCAGCCCTGATGCAGCTCACTTCTGAGCTACCTGTATTGTGAATATAAAGGCTGGCAAATAAAGAACTTAATTTAGAATCTACAATATTAACTTGGAATCTTGTTGCGATTTAAATGGGAACGATAAGAATAGAAAGTGAGTAAAGACTTGCGACTTGCTCTCATGAAAAGTAGTGGTAGATACAGTTTTTAGCTATTTATGTATTTAGTTTGTGTTTAGTATTTGCATGATATCAAACACAAACTAAATGTCAGTTGAAAAAATCAACAGACGTATTTTTTTATCGATATATTCAGTAATCTTCGACAAAAAATGATGGCTATATATAATTAATTTATCTATTTTTACTCTGTTATTGCTAAATAGAATAGAACCTAGGATCCTAGGATAAGAGTTTTCAGTATCTATGTATTTCTGTCGACATTGGACCGTCTTCGATAGTCCATAAATCGGTCATCCATCATTATTCTTTACATTTAAAATAGGTTAAAAATCTGAAAATTCCTCTCATTCTGGCTTTTAATGGCGTTCAAGGCATTTTTCCTTTTAAGTAGTATTTTAGGCATTGTCTAGATGGCATATATCAACTATGGAATGTAATGCAAAGTACAGACAGATTTTAAATTCATTCGTATTTTGGATGTAAAATGATTTGCAAGCGATAGCAAAATAATTCAAGTACTTATTTTTACTCGCTCTACTTTCAAGGTTCGCTAGTTGAGGCCGATTTTATAGCTTTGCTGTAATCATCACTCTCATAATGCTAAATCTGCTTTGAATTTCATTGCCTCTTTTGGCCGTAAAAATTGATAAGACATATATATTTAGCACAGTCAATATCATTGATATGAACTAAGTATTTTATGGCTTTATTAAATAGAAGGTGATCAATAAATAACAGCGCTAGGTTCTTTTCTGCCTTGCATTCTGATGCAATCTATTCAAAGTCTGAACAATCTATAAAATCTCTAGCATTTTGATTCGGGTATAGATATGTTCTGGGGGAAACTTTCGTAGATTGAAAGTGTTGAGTTTAGATAATTGATGTAGATGGCCTGCATATCGTAGTGCATCCACGGACCTTTTGGGGTTGTGTGGATGACTTAGTTCTCAACACACCGTTAATTTAAGTGTTTTGCAGCCTTTTCGCTCTCGAACTGAATATCTCTGGGGAGAAATAGACATGACTATTTCGTGTGATTACTCATTGGATGTAAAGCACAACGTTCATACATTTATGGATGTTCTGGACTATAGAAGTCAACAGCAACCGGACCAAATTCTCTATACCTTTATTCAAGGCGGGGATCGAGAGGATGATCAGTTATCCGTGCTGGCATTGAGTCAACAAGCTCGTACCATTGCTGCTGATCTCCAATCTCAAGGGATGGCAGGTAAACGGGCGTTATTACTGTATCCACCTGGGTTAGAATTCATAACCGCTTTTTTTGGCTGTTTGTATGCTGGTGTGGTTGCTGTTCCGGCTTATCCGCCTCGCCAAAATCAAAAATTATCTCGCTTACAGGCCATTGTGGAGGATGCCCACGCACCGTTGGCCCTCACGACTACCGATTTGCTCACTAAGATCGAACACCGCGCCCACCAGCATCCAGACCTTGCGAAATTGCAGTGGTTGGCCACGGATAATCTTGAACCAGATGCAAGTGGGGCCTGGCAACCCCCTGAGATTAGCCCGGACACCTTAGCTTTTTTGCAATACACCTCGGGCTCGACTGGAACACCCAAAGGCGTCATGGTCAGCCAGGGAAACCTCATGCATAATTCAGCTGTGATTCAACAGTGTTTTGAGCATACCTCCCACAGTCAAGGGGTTATTTGGCTACCGTCTTATCATGATATGGGCCTTATCGGAGGGGTATTGCAGCCTCTTTATGCTGGATTTCCAGTGACATTAATGTCCCCTGCAGATTTTTTGCAGAAGCCTATGCGCTGGTTGCAAACGATATCTGATTGCCAAGGGACGACGAGTGGAGGGCCAAATTTTGCCTATGATTTATGTGTTCGCAAGTTTAAACCGAAACAAGCAGAGGATCTAGATCTGAGTCATTGGGATGTGGCGTTTACTGGGGCTGAACCCATTCGATCTGACACCCTAGACCAATTTGCAACCACCTTTGCTCCCTATGGGTTTCGCCGGGAAGCCTTTTATCCTTGCTACGGTATGGCTGAAACCACGTTGATTATTTCTGGAGGACAGAAATCAGCGCCGCCTCAAGTGCAGCATGTGCAGGCTTCCGCCTTGGAAGTTAACCAGGTTCATCCCGCCTCTGTATTGACCAAGGATCGGCGGACCTTGGTGGGGTGCGGACGCTGTTTGCCGGATCAAACTATTGTGATCGTGGACCCGGATCTCCGAGTGCAATGTTCTCCTCAACAAGTGGGCGAAATCTGGGTCTCTAGTCCTAGTGTGACCCAAGGCTATTGGTGTCGAGAGGCAGATACGGATCTCAATTACCACGCGTTTTTGGCGGATACCCATGCAGGCCCTTTTCTGAGAACGGGAGATTTAGGCTTTATGCAGGATGGCGAGTTGTTCATTACGGGGCGGCTCAAAGAAGTCTTGATTATTCGGGGACTCAATCACTATCCCCAAGATATTGAATTCTCAGTCGAAAATAGCCACTCTGGATTGCAGCCTAGTGGTGGGGCTGCGTTTGCCATTGATGTCAAAAATGAAGAGCGTGTGGTGATTGTCCAAGAAGTGAAACGCACCTATCTACGCCGCTTAGATGCCAATGAGGTGCTAGGGAATATTCGGCAAGCGGTTGCCGCTCAACATTCCTTGCAACTGTATGCGATCGCATTACTGAAACCAGGGAGTCTGTTCAAAACCTCGAGTGGAAAAATCCGCCGCTCTGCTTGCCGTGCTGCTTTTCTAGAAGGGACTCTGAAGATTGTCGCAGATTGGAGCGAGAATCCCTTGGTCACGACCAAGTACCTGTCTTTGCAAACCCATGTTGATGATTTATGGTCTTCCCTCTCGGCTAGATCCTAGATCATCTGAGGGAAAAAGTTTGGCAAACGGCACCTCATATTGTGACTTTGAACTCCAGGGAGATTGCGCGCAAACTCAAGGTTGGACATTACCCAATCTCAGATAGTAATGCTCTCTAGTTTTCGATCCCTATAAAGGGATTGATCCTAGACTAGCAAGATCTCTGGGCTGCAACTCGATCGCCATGCCGTCGAGATACACAAACTACACGCTGTATAAGATCATGAAGCAACTAAGCATGACTCGCATTTCTAACAATCAAACTGTCAATCTTCAACGAGTACTAGACCAGCTAGATGAACTACATCCTTTAGATTTTCGTCTGGCATTTGGTTTGACCCATGATCAAGCCGCAGAGGCTTTGTGTCTGGAGCCGCAAACCATGAGGGCTTACTCCAAAAATAATCCGTCGCGTCGAGTGCGCAAATTAGCGGCAACCATTGCCCGGCAGTGGCTCTCTGAAGACCGTCATGTCAAAGATTGGCACTTTTTGCTCCACCCTCGTGAGTCCCATAACTGATGGATATTATTTCCAGAGGGTGAGTTCCTTTAAAGACCCAGGTGAG
>CALDHF010000222.1 GCA_937941595.1 uncultured Acaryochloris sp.
TCGTTGTAAATATGGGGTTTTTCCTGCACTTCCGTCAGCAGTTCGATGAGACAGGGAGCATTCCCCTGAAAGTATGGGTATTAACAGGGTTTGTAATTATGTTTGCGTTTGCGATCGCACTCTTCAAAGACATCCCTGATCGTGACGGCGATTTGAAATTCCACATTCGCACCTTAACCGTTCGTCTCGGCAGTGCGACCGTCTGTCAATGGGCATGCTGGGCTTTGAGCAGTTGCTATATAGGCATCATAGCCATAGCGCTCTGGGGCTTACCCACCGTCAACCAGGGCTTACTCCTATCCACTCATTTGGGAATCTTGCTGCTATTTTGGTACCGTAGTCGCCAGCTTAATCCTAACAACCACCGCCAAGTCACTCAATTCTATCAGTGGATTTGGAAGCTATTTTTTCTGGAATACATCATCTTTCCCATGGCTTGCTTATGGGGTTAACCAGCCCGAGCGAGCACTCACACGCAATCAAAGTAGGCAAAGTAGGCGGTTAAACTTCCCACCGCTCTTAACATCGCCCTTTTTTACCTCGTTTACCGTTGGGCAGCACTGTGAGCCAATTGGTCTGAGCAAAGGATAGTTGGGATTCTGTTAACTTTGCACCTGATAAATCAGCTCCGCAGAGGTTCGCACCGCGTAAATTAGCATGACTGAGATAGGCGTCACTCAAGTTGGCACCTCGCAAATCAGCACCAGCAAGATCGGCATGACTCATATATGCCTGCATCAAATTGGCATTTCGCAAATTAGCGCCCGAAAAATTAGCCCGACCGAAATTAGCATTAATTAAAATGGCATCTCGCAAATCCGAATTTTGCAACTTGCTCTCATGAAAATTCGCACTCGGGAGCTGAAATTTACGTAGATTCAGATTGCGTAGATCCTGGCCACTAAAATCTCGCTGACCCCGGCCATAAGCATGTTGAAGCGCATTCGGCGTCAACCGGGCTTGGCTCCGGCCTTTAGAACTCAGACTGGAAGAGTCCATTCCTAAAGACGACACGGAAGAGCGAGGCGTTGAAAGTTGACCCGAAACTTTTGATAAAGATTCTGTTAACGGAGATTGGGTACCTGAACGAGTAGCATTGTACTGCCGGACTTTAGAGGCTGACCGAGCTGAGGGAGACGTTGATCGAGGCCGAGTCGGAGAAGAATAAGCTCGCGAACCTGACGATGAGCGGATCGGTGATCGAGACCCTGAGGTTCTAGACTGATAGTCCTCTGAAACACCACTATTCTTAGCCAGAGCCTGCATCACTTCCTTCGCGGAACGGAAGCGATCGCGCAGGGAAACTTCTAGCATTTTCCCTAAAATATCTTGAATCTCAGGTCCGACCCTAACGTGATCACGCCAGCTTAACTCACCAGACACTGGATTGTAGCTTAAGTCCTTAGGAGACTTACCCGTCAGCAAGTAAATGCAAGTAACCCCCAAACTATACACATCACTGGCATAAACGGGTCGCATCGCCATTTGTTCTGGCGGCGCAAAGCCCGGCGTACCCACCGCAAAAGAGGTAAGCGTACTATTTTCATCAGGGTTAGCAATCGCTGTTTGACTAACTTGGTCTTTTACTGCACCGAAGTCAATCAAAACCAGCTTGTCATCAATTTCTCGGCGAATAATATTGGCAGGTTTAATATCTCGATGAATAACCTCTTGGGAATGAAGATGGTCCAGTAAGGGTAACACCTCTTCCAACACCTTAAACACCATGGACTCATCAAACGGACCAGAGCGACGGACTTCTTGCTGTAAGGTAGCGCCTTTGACATACTCTTGAACCAGGAAGAATTCGTGTTCTAATTCAAAATAATCTAGGAGTCTCGGCATTTGGGGATGATTGCCAATTCGACCCAGGGTTTCTGCTTCCCGTTGGAACAATTCCCGAGACATTTCCAAAATATGAGGCGCCGTCACCACGGGGCGAAGCTGCTTAATCACACAGGTTGGTTTCCCCGGCAAGCCTTCGTCTTCAGACAAAAAGGTGGTCGCAAATCCGCCCCGCCCCAAAATTCGCGTGGAGCGATAGCGATCGCGCAACACCAAGTCCTTCCCACAAGACTGACAGACCATCTGTCGTGGGGCATTACTGGGATTCGTACAAGCTGGATTTAAGCAATAGCTCATTCAGCGTCTCTCAGATTATCGTGAACCAGGTGTGGACATTACAGAGGGAACAAACTCTCTATAGTCATTCTGCCCGCTTTTGTTGCGTTCAGGCGCACATGCCTTCAATTCTATGCCATACGTCATGAACAAGATGTTTTTGGTCAACACTAGAGATAAATATCTCTCTACGGACAAAGTTACTCAAGATTCATGAAAGTTATCCAGCATACTCCTTATCTACTCATCCTCCAGGAACGATTACTGGGCATTAGACTTTTGGGAGGAGCAACGGCTCTGTTAGGGTTTCTGGTTTTCATCATCTTTGAGTCCCCTTTCGATCTATTCGGCTGTTTTTGTATTGTGATCGCAGGTCTAATCAGCACCTTCAGCCCTGTAGAAACCTGCACCTTCAGCAAATCAGACAATCTCGTCGTCTTGGAGAAACAACGCTGGTTCAGTTGCCAAGTTCAACGACATGCTATGACTCAAATTGCCACCATTCAAATTGAAGAGCAACTGTGGTTAGGGACTCAGTTTTATCAAGTCAAACTTAATTTTGTCTCAGGGCATCGATCAACATTGACTCAATTTTCGACAACCGACAGAATGGCCCAATATGGAATCGTCAAGAAGATCCGAGACTTTCTTGAAGTCGGACATCTAACAACTATCCCCTAGGCAGCCACAACGGCAGACCCCTCGAATTCATTATTGAGAAACTCCCCAGGTAGGATTCGAACCTACGACCAATCGATTAACAGTCGACCGCTCTACCACTGAGCTACTGAGGATAGCGAATCTCATACTAACGATAAACGGATAACTTTGGCAAGGCTTATTTTCAGATTACAACTCAGATGGATCAGATGGCTGATTCTGCAACCACTCTTGGCCCACCCGAATTGTTAAATCAGACCCTAAGTCACCTGTAGAATTTGCCAAGAGCTGACTGTCACGGAGAAAACTCTGTAAATATTCTGCAGAGTCTAAATCTCCCCATTGAGGAATAACTTGAGTCTTAGCAAGAGGTTGAGGCCAATCTCTATCCGCATAGTGAATATTATTGAATCCCTGTTGCTGCAGATACTCAGCCATCAGAAAATCTCCATCCGGATCATCTGTGGCATTTTGAACAATAATTCTGATGTCTTTCAACTGGGACGGATCCCTATCCGTAATCTCGTAACCCTCTGGTGGGGAAACCTCAAAATACGATTTCATCACCTTATCCATGCCCGTCAGATCCATCAACCAAAAGCTGAACTCATATTCATCTGGACCACTAAAGCGACCCGGTAGCAATACCATTTGAAGCTGATCAGAATCCACTTGTAGTCCAAACTGCATCAAGGCCAGCATCTCACCTACACTCAAATTCGAATCTATATGCTTTTGCAATACCGATAGAATTTGAGGAAGGCGGGTCAACATCGCTGGATTCGCCATTTTCTTTTGCAAGGCTTTCAGCAAAATTTGTTGGCGTTGGGCACGGCCAATATCTCCCAGGTTATTGTTGCGAAACCGGACAAACCCTTCAGCTTGATCGCCATCAAGTTCTTGGAGTCCGGGTTGCAGATCGATCTTGAGCTTTTGAGTTTGATCCTCATATTCCATGGCAAAAGGGACGAAGACTTCTACCCCACCCACCACATCCACTAACTCTCGAAAAGCCCCCGTACTCACACGGACATAGCGATCAATTTGAACATCATTCAGCGTTTTGCTGACCACTTCCGTCACCAAGTCAGGTCCACCCCACCAGTTGGCAGAATTAATCTTGGTAACCCCCACATCAGGTATTTCAACACGGGTATCTCGAGGAATAGAAAGAATGCTAACTCGTTTATCTTCAGGGTTGAGTCGAACCAGCAGCATCGTATCGCTCCGGCTCTTGAAAGGGTCATAGATCTCGCCCTCTTCTGGTTCTTCCAGATTGAGATCGACCCCCATGACAATGATATTGACCGGACGAGAAATGCCGCGCAACCCACCCTGGAATAATTCTGGCAAGGATACAGGAGCATTTTTTTCCCCCAGGAAACGAAAGGGGGTGACTAAAGCCAGGGTTGCGCCTAAACCCGCCGAGAGGCTCATCACAAACGAGAAAGTGACCCCCCAAGTTAGCCACCTAAAAGCTGTGGAGACACGTCTAGGATTTGGTCTTGAAGCTACCTGCTTTCGCGGTCGAGAAGCTTTCTGACCACTTACAACTCGATGCTTTGATTGGCGTTTCGTGGGAAATTCTCCTTTTTTGGCATTGGCACTATTAAAGGTATTATCGGCCACGGTACTCTTTTATGAGGTGTTAACAGAAGGCGACGATGCTAGACTCGCGACGGTTCCCTTTCCCTTTAACGCTATGATTCTACACAATCAGGTCTGAATGGCAAGGGTAATCCCTATATTGACCGACAGTTTACCCAAAATCTTCTTAGAACTTAAGGTTATTAAGTATGCAAGCCGTAATTATTGCTGGTGGGAAAGGGACAAGACTATCGCCCCTCACCTTACGTAGTCCTAAACCCATGCTGCCCTTATTTGAATATCCTTTTTTGAGGTGGATGGTTGAACGGTGCAAACACGTGGGCCTCACCGACATCCTCATGAATATTCGCTATCAAGCCACTCAAATTCAAGATTACTTTGGGGATGGCCAAGAATTTGGCGTTCAGATTCGCTATGTCATTGAAACCGAAGCACTGGACACAGCAGGGGCGATGAAGTTAGCAGAGCCGCTCTACACAGGTGAACCGCTTGTTGTTTTTAATGCCGATATCCTCAC
>CALDHF010000223.1 GCA_937941595.1 uncultured Acaryochloris sp.
CATCTTTACGAGACCGATGGCAACAGCAAAGACAGATTGCGGCTCCGCCTGCCAAACAACAAACAACATCGAATAAGTCCGCTCCATCCAAGACTGAAAAGAAGCCTACAACTACCCAGCAGCAAGCAACAAAATCTCCTGAAAAGACAGTTCCAACCAGATCAACTGGGCAGACGACCCCGCCCAAATCGACAAGTAAACAAAGTCAGACGAAGCCATCCACATCAAAAAGCTCTGGCTTTTCATCATTACGCGATCGATGGCAACAGCAGAAAAAACAACTGTCTCCTTCAACTCAGCAACAGAAAGCTTCAGCACGAACACAATCATCCGCTTCTAAAATACCCGCTCCCAAAACAACCCCGAACCAGGCAATCAAAACGTCTCCTGGCAAATCGGATATAAACCTTGAGAACAAGGCAAATCAATCTCAGCCTGACAAGGAGAAATCAGAACCAATGACGTTTGATCCAGGTGTGTTCTATCGTCGTTTGCTATCAAAAGATGAGACTAGCAGCCCTAAGATCCAGAGCCAGCCTAAGAGGGTGAGTCCGACTCCAAGTTCATAATATCTATCTCCAAATCGTTCTAATCTATGGACTCTAGGCTCTCAGTCACACTGAAGTTCTGGATAAAAGAGTAATACTGGGATGGGCGTTATTGACTGGTGCATCACAGCATGTTCAAGGACTTGCTCTAGCCAATGCTGGCGCAATTAATGTGGGAATTGGGTTGTCATGTTTTTGTTTCTCTCTAAGCTGCTACCGTTATTTATCTATCCCGTGGGGTTGAGTAGCATCTTGTTAGTGGTTGCGATCGCAACTTTTTGGAAACGACCTAAAGTGGCTGCGATATCGGTAGGGCTAGCCTTGGGTGTTTTGATTTTCAGTGCCAATAGTATTGTGGGAGACGGATTAACCCGCATCTTGGAATACCAGTACCCACCCCTCACCCAGAGTCCAAAAGCAGAGGCCATTGTCGTTTTGGGCGGCTGTACCCTCTCAGCCCATTCTCCGCGTCCATGGGTGGAGGTATCGGAAGCAGGGGATCGAGTGTTATATGCAGCCAAACTGTATCGAGACGGACAAGCCCCGAAAGTGATTCTGTCCGGTGGCCGCATTGATTGGAAAGGGGGAGGTGCCGCGGAAGCCCTAGATATGTCTGAATTGATTCAATCCATGGGAGTACCAGAAGCTGACATTATTCTGGAGCCAGAGTCTCTGACGACGTATGAAAATGCCCGCAATGTCAATCAGATTCTCAAGCAACAAGATTTAAAGGGGACTTTGCTCCTAGTGACTTCGGCCCGCCATATGCCCCGCTCGATGGCGATTTTCAAAAAACTGGATCTGCCTGTGATTGCTGCGCCTACAGATTTCCAAATGACTGATGTCAATGAGTATGCTGGCTTTGGGGGCTTTATGTTAAGGCTACTGCCCAATGTAGATTCCTTAGAAGACACGACCAATGCCCTCAAAGAGTTTATTGGCTTAACCATATATCGCCTGCGAGGTTGGGCTTGAGACGATGGATTCTATGCAACCACATCCATCGTCTCGGTCAACGATGATGGGTTGAGTCGTTCATAAATTTGGTGGGCTTGCTCTAGGTGCAGAGTATAGCCAGGGTGCTGGGGATCGAGATGTTGCCCCCATTGCTCGTGAATGAGGGCTTGTTCATAGGGCATGGCCAGCTTGTGGGCTTGCTGAAGGGCCTGATGCCAAAGTTTTTGAGCTGGGGTTGTTTTCCCTCGTTGCCAAAGCCAAACGCCTTGCCATAACAGCCACCGAGGTTGGGCGATGGGAAAGGATTTAGCAAACTGCTGCAAGGCTGCACAGGCTTGATGAACTCGCTGGTGACCAAGGTGCCCATTAGCCTTGGCCCAGAGACGGATACAGCTTTCTGCAACCCCGGCATATCCTTGATGAGTGTGGACGGCAATGGGTTCAGATTGGAGGATCAGATCAATGGCAGCTTCAAGTATCTGCTGGGTTTGGTACAGATCTCCTTGATGAAGATAAACTCGACTGGCAACCCCTGCCAGCCGAATCCGATCCGAGACTAAACCCGTTTGATCTGCCAATAAAGCTTGAACCTGATTGACGCAGATTGTCGCTTGCGACCAGTTCCCTAGACAAATCCAGGCTTCTGCTTGTCCCATCAACCCCCAAGCATGGGATTGAATATCACCCTGTTGCTGTCCTAATGCTTGGGTCTCTTGCCAAAGTGCGATCGCATTTTGGAATCGCCCCTGACAATGATCGATTAACGCCACCCCGGCTACCCCTTGAGCCAACATATGCCAATCTTGGAGCTGTCGACAGGCATCAATGGATTGCTGGAGGGTCTGCCGAGAAGCGCGCCATTGCCCAATCCCACTTTTATAGGCCCCTGTCACTAAATAGGTCCAAGCGATACAGGGCAGGGAGGTGTCTAAGTATTGAATGGTCTGCTCTGCTAATTGCCCATAGCGTCGGGCTAAAAAATGCAGTTGATAGACCCCAGTGGCATAACACATATTGGCGTAAATACGGGCTAACTCGGAAGAGGGCGGGATCGTCTCCGCCAGATTCATCCCTGCCAGGGTAACGAAGGTACCCAAGGTTTTGGACCCCGTGTAGTAACAGACTTCCCCCAGGACAATTCGCGATCGCGTTAACTCTAAAATCTGGGCCTGGGATATCG
>CALDHF010000224.1 GCA_937941595.1 uncultured Acaryochloris sp.
ATGATGGAGCAGCGTCAGTGAAATGTAAGGCACCATGAATAAATTGCTTTCAACCCAAAATATATTGTTGAGACGTGGCTTGCGAATCCAAACAGCCGGTTTCACGCTGCCTGAATTACTCATTGCTTCAGTGATCACCAGCTTAGTGATTTCACTGGCAGGGTTTGGCTTAATTGGAGTCCTACGGGCTAATGAACGATCGACGAACGAGCAGGAACGGCAAGTGGAACTAAACCGGGCCCTCAGTTTCATGGTCGATGATATCAAAGAAGCTAAATCGGTCTCTATTGACCCAGATCCAAAATACTTATTTAAGGTGACCAAGGCGGGAGTGGGCGGCAATCGCGAGATTGTTTACTATACGGTTCCCCAAAGTTCTGCGCCTCGATGGCGAGGGCCTCGTACTTTGTACCGAAAAGAAATTGCACCTAGTGTCAAAGATGCTGAGGCTTTGATCGATGCGATCGCAAATGTTAATCCCACCTGTTCTGGTAATGGTGATGTTGCAGGTGACACAAACAAGGGCCTGAAGGTATTTGTCCAGAAACAAGCTCACATTAAACTTTGCCTGGTAGGGCAGCTCGATGACAAGATCCTATTACTAGAATCCCATGCGTTTGCTAGAGGTTCTGAGTCGTCAACACCATGACTCAAATCAATTTGGATCAATAGAGACGGTGCTCTCTCAGTGATCGGTAAAGGATAGGAACAGAATAGTCAGCGAATTTTCTTTCTAAATCACTTTTGTGGTGATGTTCTGACAGATGTTGAAATGGGCATTCTAAAACCGGAAGGTTCTGGTATAGACATACTTGCTTATGCCAGGCCTGCTGCTCCCAAACTCACTGTGTCAGGGTCTTGTATTCTGCACAGTGAGATAAGATTTTTTTGACAGTTGAGTGCTGTTGATTAGGTCATCAAAGCACAGCAAGTGGACATTACCATAAAGGCTCTCCACCATTGGCAGGCTGACCCGACCCTGGTCCCCATAAGGGTTCTTTGCTAGGGGCTGGTGCGGGAGCGGGGGCTGGTGCGGGTCTCGGAGCTGGGGTTGCTCGGGGAGCGGGAGCTGCTCGGGGAGCGGGAGCTGATGATGAGCGCGGCGTGGAGCGTTGAGGTGGGTTTGCAGGCGCAGCAGCAGCGGAAGCTCGAGCTGCTTCCAACTTACGTTGGGCTTCTGCTGCTGCCGCAACTTTTTTCTGGCGTTGTGTATTTAAGGCTTGAAGTTGTTTGTCAAAATCTTTCCGTTTGGCGTCAGCTTGGGGAGCAATCAAGGCATCTTTAGGAACATCTTGCAAAAGTTTTATCGCTTTTTGCCATTCAGTTTTGTGCTGATCAATTGTGGAAACGGAATCCTCACTCTTTGCTTTTTTTTGAACAGCTTGGGCAATCGTATTCGCCTTTTTAAAGTTTTCGTCTGCTTTGGTCTCGTTGGTAATGCGAGCAGCCATCGTTTTGCTGACCCCTTGGTAGGTGCTTAGGGCTTCTTGCGCTTCAGGATAGATCTTGACACTTTTGGGGATCTTGCGAATTTCGGTAATGGCCTCATCCATTTGTTTTTTTGTTTTTTGGATGTCAGGGATGGTTTTAGCCTGTTGGTAGCTGGTTTGAGCGGCTTTAGCATCATCGACTGCCTGCTCATACTTTGCTTGAAATTGAATGTCCTGGGAACAGTTACTGAGGAGGGTGCAAACGGATTGAATATGGGGAGAGGTAAAGGCTAGTGCCGTCCCCCCCATAAGAACTGCAATCAGACCCCCAGTAATAATTTTTGCTCGACTAAATGGCACAACCTTCTGGGATGTTTGTGGAGATGCCACCAGGGTTGCACTAGGCTCTGGGGCACTGCTGTTGACTTGGGTGGTGGTGGGCTGGGGATGTCCCTGTTGGGCGGTCGTTGGACTTAAAGGTAGGCCGTTTTGAGGGGTTGTTTGGGCATTGTTTGGGAGGTTGGTAGTTTGCTGAGTAGTCGTTTCCAACTGCTGAGCGGTGTTGTTTTGTTGGACGGTGTTGTCTAAGGCGATAGCTGGGGGCTGGGCGGGACGGTTAGCACCTTGATTACGAAGATTAACAACGGTTTCAGGTAGATTGTCAGTGTTGACCTTGGGGGATTGTTCTCCACCTCTAGCAGCCATTAAGCTTTGAACAGCCAATAAGGCATCATGGGCGGAACGATAGCGCTGCCGATAGTCGTAGAGCACCATCTTTTCCATGAAGGTGGCAAAGGCGGGGGATACAGAAACGCGATCGCGCCAAGCAATCTCTCCCGTGGCCTCATCTTCCGGTAGCTCCCCGAAAGAGGGCCGCAAGCCTGTCAAGGCTTGAAGGCCGATGATGCCCACTGCATAGACATCACTACAAAGCCGAGGCTGCCCTCGAAATTGCTCACTGGGCATATATCCTGAGGTACCAATCAGGACCGTCCGGGGCATTTGGGTTGCAGATCCTGCGATTTGGGTGGTGACTTGCTTCACCGCGCCGAAATCAATCAATACGAGTTTGCGATCGCTCTTACGTCTGATCAAATTAGAGGGCTTGATATCTCGATGAATCACCTGCTGATCATGGACAAAAGACAAGATCTCTAGGATATCGTGCATCATTTGCAGCACCGTGTCTTCATCCAGCTGCTCTCCTGGAATCAACTCATCTGCTAAACTCTCGCCTTCCACATACTCTTCAGCGAGATAAAACTCCTCACCATCTTCGAAGTGGGCCAACAGTCGAGGAATTTGAGAATGATCACCCAGCTGATGCAATACCTTGGCTTCGGAATCAAACAACCGTCGAACCGTCTGCAGGAGTGCTGCTTCATGGGAGCCGGTCTTTAACTTTTTGACCACACATTGAGGTGAATCGGGCAAATGAGTGTCTTCCGCCAAGAACGTTTCGCCAAAACCACCTTCTGCTAAAGGTTTAACAACGGAATAGCGTCCTGCCAGTTTGCGTCCTAACATGGGATGGGTCTCAGCGTCTAACAATGATGTGAAACAATGAAGGGTGTTTCTTTCAGGAACACTAGCTGTGTCACTCTCGGTAATCACTCTAGCACCTACAATAGGCCAACCGCCCGTAGGTCTTTTTGTGGCTTTACATGGATGGGGATCTAATGCTCAAGACTTAGCGTCCCTGGCTCCCTATCTCAACTTGCCAACCTATCAATTCTGTTTTCCCAACGCTCCTCTGCCTCATCCCCAAGCCCCTGACGGCCACATGTGGTACGACCTCAATACTCGAGAAGGCTTACCAGAAAGCCGCCAACTCCTCTTGGGTGGGTTGCAAGCCTTAGCAGACGAGACTCAAGTCCCTCTGAACAAAATCATTTTGGCGGGATTCTCGCAGGGCGGGGCAATGACCTTAGATATTGGCGCTCGCCTCCCTCTGGCGGGGTTAATTTGTCTTAGCGGTTATTTGCATCCTGAGATCACGCCATTGTTTGGGAAGGATACTCCTCCGGTGCTTATGGTTCACGGCCAGCAGGATCCGGTGGTACCAATCAGTGCGGCTCATACGGCATCACAAGCCCTACGCGATGGTGGTGTATCAGTGCAGTATCATGAATTGCCCATGGCCCATGAAATTAGTCCGCCCGTGCTGGGTTTCATCCAAGACTTTGTGACCACTTTGACTCAGTAGGGGCTGTAGCAGATCTATATACTTAAAATACCTAAGCGTCTATCCACTGCATCTATTTCTACTTCGTCCTTGCAGTCCCAGGAATAAGGCAAAAAGCGGATCAGTAAAAAATTAAAGTAAATTCCTGGAGAAATCCCCGTCAAGCGTGTAACAGCGGTCTGATAGACTTGTAAACTGGTACTTAAAGATACAAAAAAAATACAAAGCAGTTACTTTAAGACACAGACGCAAGACACAGTCAGGCATTTAGGAGGAATCTTTGCGTGGATAACGTTATCGGCCTAGAGATCATTGAGGTGGTTGAACAAGCAGCCATAGCCTCAGCTCGGTGGATGGGAAAAGGAGAAAAAGATACTGCTGATCATGTTGCAGTAGAAGCCATGCGTGATCGCATGAACAAGATCCATATGCGAGGCCGCATCGTTATTGGGGAAGGGGAAAGGGATGATGCCCCGATGCTCTTTATTGGAGAAGAATTGGGGATTTGTACCCAACCCGACGCGGCTGATTTCTGCAACCCAGATGAGTTGATGGAGATTGATATTGCTGTAGATCCTTGTGAAGGGACGAACCTGGTGGCCTATGGCCAGAACGGTTCCATGGCTGTACTGGCTATTTCTGAGAAGGGAGGGCTGTTTGCAGCTCCTGACTTCTATATGAAGAAGCTGGCGGCTCCCCCTGCAGCCAAAGGCAAGGTTGACATTAATAAGTCAGCGACTGAGAATTTGCAAATCTTGGCCCAAGCACTCGATCGCTCGATTGAGGAGCTAGTTGTGGTCGTGATGAAACGCGAACGCCATAATGGTCTCATCAAAGAAATTCGAGATGCGGGTGCCAGAGTGCGTCTGATCACGGACGGAGATGTTTCGGCGGCTCTATCCTGTGCTTTCTCTGGTACAAACATCCATGCCCTTATGGGGATTGGTGCAGCACCGGAAGGGGTGATTTCAGCCGCGGCTATGCGTGCCCTGGGCGGACATTTCCAGGGTCAGCTCGTCTACGATCCTGAGATCGTCAAAACGGGGCTAATTGGGGAGAGCAAGGAAAGCAACCTCGCTCGTCTCAAGGAGATGGGAATTGCAGACCCAGATCGGGTATACACCGCAGAAGAACTCGCTTGTGGTGAGACTGTTTTGTTTGCTGCCTGTGGGATTACCCCCGGTACCTTGATGAAGGGCGTCCGCTTTTTTGGCGGTGGAGCTCGGACTCAGTCTTTGGTCATCTCTACCCAGTCCAAAACAGCCCGATTTGTTGACACTGTTCATATGTTTGAAACGCCTAAACGTCCAAAAGCACTTCAGTTACATTAGGCACCAGTTGCCCGTAGATTCTGAAGTTTGTATCCCTCAAACGACGCGGCTAGTTAAACAGTGAAGGAGGACACATGAATATTGCGGTTGTCGGTTTAAGTCATAAAACAGCGCCAGTGGATGTTCGGGAAAAGCTCAGCATTCCCGATGATGTCAAAGAAAGGGCAACCTCCCAATTGAGGAGTTATCCTCATCTGGAAGAAGTCGCCATTTTGAGTACCTGTAACCGCATGGAAGTTTATGTGGTCGCGCAAGAAACCGACGACGGTATTCGTGAGCTGACGCAATTCTTATCTGAGTGGAGCCAGATTCCCCTCTTAGAACTGCGCCAGCATTTGTTCATCCTTTTGCACCAAGATGCAGTGATGCATTTGATGCGGGTGTCGGCAGGGTTGGATAGCCTAGTCCTGGGCGAAGGCCAGATTTTGGCCCAAGTCAAGCAAACTCACAAAATGAGCCAGAAATATAGTGGTGCTGGCCCCATTCTCAACCGTTTATTCAAACAAGCCATTACCGCCGGTAAGCGGGTCCGCACCGAAACCAGTATTGGCACGGGCGCGGTATCTATTAGTTCAGCAGCTGTGGAATTAGCTCAGATGAAAATAGACGATCTGTCTGCTCATCGGGTTGCCATTATCGGGGCGGGTAAAATGTCTCGATTGCTGGTTCAGCATCTCCTCAGTAAAGGTGCCAATCAAATCTCTATTTTGAATCGGTCCTTGCAGGGGGCTGAGCGGCTTGCAGGCCAGTTCCAAGATACAGATCTGAAATTGCATACTTTGGCTGATATGCATGATGTATTGTCAGTCTCTGATCTGATTTTTACCAGTACGGCCTCGACTGAAACTCTCTTGGATCGGGAGGTCTTAGAGCCCATCATTTGTGATCGTCAATCTTGCATGATCTTTGATATTTCGGTGCCTAGAAATGTCCACAGCAATGTGAATGAACTGTCTCAGGTCAAGGCGTTTAATGTTGATGATTTAAAAGCCGTTGTGGCTCAGAATCAAGAAAGCCGACGACAAATGGCCATGGAAGCAGAATCCCTGCTAGAAGAAGAGGTTGCCAGCTTTGATGTTTGGTGGCGATCTTTGGAAACGGTGCCTACCATTAGTAGTTTGCGCACAAAGGTTGAGTCTATTCGAGAGCAAGAGCTAGAAAAGGCGCTGTCTCGTTTAGGGAGTGAGTTTGCGGAGAAACACCAAGAAGTGATCGAGGCCCTCACTCGGGGTATTGTTAACAAGATTTTGCATGATCCGATGGTGCAATTACGTGCCCAGCAGGATATTGAAGTTCGGCGCAAGGCGATGCAGTCCCTGAATATGCTGTTTAACTTAAAGTCTGCTCCCCATGAAGTGGCTAAACGCAATACTTAAGGGGCTTCTCGACTGCGTTTGAACTGGTATTGGAGAAGCTGCCAACTCACTAGTAAGACAAATATAGGGTTATTGATCACGTACCGACGCCACAACCTGCGGGGTTCGGTGCCAAAGCGGTAGAGCCACTCTAATCCCAACCTCATCATCCATCGGGGGGATTGCTGAGTTTCGCCACTATGGAAACTGAAGGCTGCACCCACACCGATCATGACGGCATTCAGTTTGCCTTGTTGGCGCGCCATCCATTGCTCTTGTTTGGGACATCCGAGGGCGACAAAAACAACGGAGGCTCCTGATGCTTGGATGCGATCGCAATCCTGATGCTCTTCAGCAGGGGTTAGGGGCCGAAAGGGCGGTGCATGGCTCCCAGCAATCCTAAGTCGGGGAAATTCTTGTCTCAATCGGGATTCAAGCTTGGCCAGCATAGACTCGGTGCCCCCATATAGATAAATTGAAAGCCCGACTTCAGCAGCCCGTTCACACCAAGCCATCATTAAATCAGGTCCATACACCCTAGATTGGTGGGCGACGCCTAATTGCCGCAGGGTCCAGACTAAGGGCATGCCATCTGGCGTCACTAGAGCGGCCTCATTGATGATCTGTTGATAGTCGGGCTGCCAATACCCGGTCATGACTACATGAACGTTGGCAGCAATCAGGTAACAAGAGGTGTGGGATTGGGCCAATACTTGGATGCGATCGCAAGCCTCTACATAACTTGTCGCATCAATTCGACTTCCCAGAATCCACTTGGCTTCGCCGTTAGTTTTCATTGAGAACTGAGGTCTGTGCCTATAGAAGTATTTCCTTGCCTATCTCTACAAGGACAACCGGAGTTGCAAGTCATAGTCATGATTAAGAAAGCCAGTTTCTGCGGGATCTAGACTAGATAGATCAGATACCGTTAGGAGGTATTTCTGAGGAGAGCGAGGTGAATCCCTAGGATACTCCATTAGTCTCCTTGAAAAGCTAGATTCAGCTTAGCAGGTGCAGTCAGAGGACCTAAAAATCTCCTGATAGGGAAGGAGCAGGGATGGGTATATTAGGTGAGTAATCGATGGCCTATAAAACATTTTGGGAATGGGATGGATATCGATTCCATACAGTTTTTTAAAGCTGTCCTTGTGGGGTACCAGTATTAGCAAAAATGCTAGATACGAATTCAAGACATTATGCTCAACCTGCCATAGCTCTTTGCGTTGGTGTTTAGTAAACTTTAATCTTGACTGCAATTGCTTTCACAGATTTCTCTGGGTATCTTCTTATGGTTCAGGCTTCTTTACCTGATGAGACTAATTCCAACAGCTTTGATCAACTTAAAGATCGCATTATTACCCGCAATGCCAAGGTCTGTGTAGTTGGCTTAGGCTATGTGGGTCTCCCTTTCGCCGTAGAAAAAGCCAAAGCGGGATTCAAAGTGACTGGGATTGAGCAAAATCCTGCTAGAGCGGAACAGGTTAACCAAGGCGATAGCTATATCGACGATATTACGTCTGATGAGCTACAAGCTGTGGTCAGTAGCGGACATCTGAGAGCATCAACCGTGTTTCAAGACGTTCAGGATGCCGATGTGATCGTTATCTGTGTACCTACACCGCTAACCAAGAACTTAACGCCTGATCTGAGTTATATAGAAGGTGTAACGACTGCAATTTCTCATTGCCTACAGCCCGGACACCTGATTTCTCTAGAATCCACCACCTATCCGGGTACCACGGACGAGGTTATGCGCCCTATTCTGGAAAAGAATAGTGGGTTGAAGCAGGGAACAGACTTTTTCTTGGCCCATTCACCAGAACGGGTTGATCCGGGGAATCAGCGATATACCACTCAAAACACCAATAAAGTGGTGGGAGCTTCCGACCCCCAGTCTTTGGACGTTGCCTTGTGTTTTTATCAGCAAACGATTAAGCATGTGGTGCCTGTGAGCAGTGCAAAAGCTGCTGAACTGGTGAAAGTCTTCGAGAATACGTTTCGGGCAGTCAATATTGCTTTAGTCAATGAGATGGCATTGCTGTGCGATCGCATTGACCTAGACGTCTGGGAAGTTTTGGATGCAGCTAATACCAAACCGTTTGGGATTATGCCTTTTTACCCTGGTCCTGGTGTGGGTGGCCATTGTATTCCCATCGATCCTCATTATTTAGAGTGGAAAGCCAAAGAAGTCAACTTCAACACTCGTTTTATTGCTTTGGCGGGTGAAATTAACCGCCGCATGCCGTCTTTTGTTAGGAGTAAAGCGTTTAAGGTTCTCAATCAGTTGGGGATTGCGCCTTCCAGAGCTAATGTCTTAGTGCTGGGTGCAACTTACAAAAAAGATTTGGCAGATTGGAGAGAATCTCCGGCCATTAACGTGATGGAGGCGCTTTTGGAGGATC
>CALDHF010000225.1 GCA_937941595.1 uncultured Acaryochloris sp.
ATGAAATCAGTGTGTTTAAGCCAGTGTCTTTTGAAGAAGCCCAACAAGCGATTAATCAGCTGAAGCTCGGTCAGCCCATTATGCTGAATATTTCGGAATTGCCCCATCTTACTGCCCAACGGATTACTGATTTTATGTCTGGGAGCGTCAGTGTTTTGTGTGGCCATTCTATGGATGTTGGTAATGGTGTGTTCCTATATAGTCTGTCTGAGATTGAAGTAGCAGGCTCCCAAGACCAACAGATAGCTTAGAAGGTGTTCTATTGTTGTGGCCCATCGAGGCTATAGAACCACAGAAATTGCTGGCATGCATGGTCTTAGCATAGGTTAGGTTGAATGCCGACTCCAATAGAGTTTAAGGTGTCCACCTTGGGAGTCCTTGTCTTCAGCCTCAAGTTCGATCAGGTTTAGGGCAACAATGGACTTCGGGGGGCGGGGGCTGAAGTTAAGGGCAGATCGGCCAAGGGCCATTGCCCAATGATTTGCCAGGTATCAACTGCCGTCCATTCCCCCTGGGTTTGGGGGCAAACTATGGCTAGGGTATCAAACACGAATTTCTTCTTAATGTTCAGGGAGTGGATGATCGCCTGTCGTTCTGCTGATCCTAGATTTTGGTAAATCAAGCTAATATGCGGCAGAAACGGTTTAACTGGATTGTCTGGCCATAACCGATACAAGCTTTGCCGCAAAGTCACGAGATGAGTCTCTAAAGCGGTGCGAATATAGACGGCCCTAAAGAATTCGGGACTATGGTCTAGGCTGTGGGTGGCCAGAGATAATGTTGGCGGCATCGCTACCAGTTTGTCTAGTAATGCCTGGAACGGATAGGGAACCTGTAACCGTGCGACGGTGAGGTGGGGACTAAAGCTAGGAGCGTTGTATCGAGTGGCGAGGGGTGCCATCACGTTTTGCAGATAGGCACGATCGTCAGGTTGGGGGAGTAACCAGAATGAGACGTCTTGTATCATCTCCATGGGGTCATGCTCACGGGGGGCTGATGTTCTATAGGGTACCTTTCATCATCAAAGTTGATAGTTGGGATGGGGCTATGTCCGAGGATGCCACACTATTGATGCAAGGGTTGTAATGACTGATCATAACCGTCTTGAGCAGCAGTTGCGGCAATTGGATGGCAACGGATATAAGGCGTACAAGTCACTCCGGGGAAAGTACTATTTCCCAAATTTCACTCTCATTATTGATCGGGTCCAGGGTGATCCGTTTGCAAAGCCGAGTCAATGCCGGGTTCAAATCCCTCAGCAGATTGCAGAATTCTCCCCTGAGCTATATGCCAATCCCAGTCGAGAAGTAGGATTGCGCGATTTCCTGGTTCGTCAGTTTTGTCAGCAGGCCCACCTGATTCAGCAGCGTTTCGGCACAGGCAATAGTGGTCTGATTGCCATGACTCAACCAGGGCCAGAAATCTTGCCCCGTACGGCGGTTTTGATTGATGATCAGCAGGTTGAGATGCGGTTTTGGGTGGGGTTGCCAGCCCGGGGACGCCGGATTGATGGTTCTCAGGCTGCTGATGTACTCTGTCGGCAAATTCCCCAATTGCTTGAGGGATTACTGTACCGACAATTGCCGATGGAGGCTCTCCGGCAGCATATTGCTACAAATGAAGATGCAGATTGGTTACGCCAGCAGTTATCTCTACAAGGGTTGGTCGCTTTTGTCGCAGATGGGTCGATTCTGCCTCGGCAGAGTGGTGTGGATGTTTGTCCCTTAGCAGATGCCATCCCTTTTCGGTCTCCTGCCTCCTTGCAAGTTGAGTTTCAGTGTCCTCATCGAGGTCGGACAACCGGATTGGGGATTCCCCAGGGTATTACGTTGATTGTAGGAGGTGGCTTTCATGGCAAATCGACGCTGCTCAAGGCAATTGAGCTGGGGATTTATAACCATATCCCTGGGGATGGCCGCGAGTTCGTGGTTACGGATGCTGATGCTGTAAAAATTCGAGCGGAGGAGGGACGGCCTGTTACCCATTTGGATCTGTCTCCTTTTATTAATCAGTTGCCCTATGGACAGTCCACAACGACATTTTCGACGACCAATGCCAGTGGAAGTACATCTCAAGCGGCCAATATTATCGAAGCTTTGGCCCTAAAGGCGAAGGTGCTGCTCGTGGATGAGGATACAACGGCCACCAATTTGATGATTCGCGATCGCAGAATGCAATCCCTAATTGCTAAAGAACAAGAACCCATCACCCCATTTATCGATCAAATTCAGCCGCTGTCTACCGATTATGGTGTTTCCAGTATTTTGGTGATGGGAGGCAGCGGAGATTACTTTGAAGTGGCTAATACGGTGATTTCGATGTCGGCGTATCGTCCTGAAAACGTGACAGAGCAGGCCCATGCCATCGCAACGCAATACCCGAGCGATCGCACCTGCGAAACCGGACCCCCTATTCAGGGCAATACCCCCCGAATTCTCCATCTTGATCCGGCGGCTTTGGAGTGGAAAGGTAGGCCTGCCAAGGTCAAGGTCCATGATCTGCGGCAAATTATCTTAGGGAAAGATGTGATTGATGTTAGTCAGGTTGAGCAGTTGGTGGAGTCAGGACAGTTGAATGCGATCGCAGCCGCAATACTCTTTCTTCATCAGCAAGCCCCTGTCAATGCATCTTTGGTCTCTCTCATTCAGGATGTGATGGCCAAAATTGAGGCCGAGGGATTATCTAGCCTCAGCCGTTTCCCTGAAGGAGATTTTGTCTATTTTCGACGATTCGAGCTAGCTGCTGCTCTGAATCGTTGGCGTTCCCTGAGGATTCAGGGCTAGGTAAAAAATAAGGCAACCCATCTTCGAGCAGCAGCTGTCGCTTCATGACAAAATGGGACAGGATTTTGGCAGATGTTAAGCAAGCAGGCCATCAGGCGTATCAGCTAGTCTAAAGAGAATCGTCAGAGCAGTTGCCAATCTTTCTGTTTACTTCGGTTTGGCACTGGAAAACGCACCAGAAGTTTGCAGGTCTATAGCTCATGAAGGGGCATAATCATGATGCACCAATCTGAAGCTTTTATTGCCTCAAGTCTCTCGATTGAACACTCTACTGGTATTCCACTGTTTGCAGCCTTGTAAGTACCCATGAATTCCCTTGGTCGACATATTCTAGTTGAGTTTTATGGTGGATCTGCCGAAATTCTCAATGATGTTCTCCTGATCGAAGCCAGCATGTTAAATGCAGCTCAGGAATCTGGGGCAACCATCATTACCTCTCAATTTCACCGATTTCCACCCATTGGGGTATCTGGATTTATCGTTTTACAAGAGAGCCATTTTGCCATTCATACCTGGCCAGAATATGGCTATGCTGCCCTCGATTTGTTTACCTGTGGCTTTGCGGTTAACCCGTGGATTGCCTATGACCTTCTCAAAAAAGCCTTTGAGGCCAACCATGGTTCTACCCTGGAATTGAACCGAGGTGAAGTCCATCTATTAGGGACGGCGGACACTACCTTTCCACTATCCGAAGAGGGAGCGACTGCCCAATATCAGGATTTACAGGAGAAACGGAGTGCCTGGTTCACAGATCGCCACGACAATACGGCTCTATCTATTCGGCATAAAGGGGGATGGGTCTTTCGTGAAACCTCTACCTATCAAACAGTAG
>CALDHF010000226.1 GCA_937941595.1 uncultured Acaryochloris sp.
ACCACTGCCAACAGTCTTCGCGGCCTGTGAGTCGATACCCCATGGCTAGCGCTACCAAGGTTTCTAAGTGAACCCACCACAGCTTTTGGTCCCACTCTAGCTGTTGGGGAGGATGTCCGTCAGCATCTAAGAAATAAAACAGCCCACCATACTGCTCATCCCAACTAAAGGCCAGAGTATTGAGGACAATATCCACCGCACGATTGATTAAGGCTTGATCTGAGCGACGTTGGCCGATATCCATCAAAAACCACATGGCTTCAATCCCATGGCCAGGATTGATCACTCGACCTTCAAAACAATCTATATGGGAGCCATCGGGTGCCACCGACTCGTACAGTAGTCCTCGTTCTGAATCCAGGAAGTCAGTCATGACCTCCTGGACCGTCTGATCAAGTACCTGATTCAGTTGGGTTGCTTCTAGAAGAGGTTCCATTTCTAAGGACAAATTAGCCAAAATCATGGGGACGGCTAGGGCTTTCATCGGTCGGGTGCCCGGATAGAGTTTATTGAAGCGTCCCTTGGGATCCTGCTGTCGTCGGAGAACATTGTTATAGGCCTGTAGGGCTATCTCCCTGGCCCAGTCTTGCTGAGAGGCGACTGCAAATTGGCTAAAGGCCATCGCGGCAAAACAGTCAGAAAAAATATTATAGGGTTGAACCAGCGGCTCCCCAGCTCTGTTCAAAGCAAAATACCAGTTCCCCTCAGCATCCCGTCCGTTTGCTGCCAGAAAGTCAGTGCCGTGACGGGCCATATCGAGCCAATCTTGTTCCGGGGATAGCTGGTTATACAGCATAGAAAAGGTCCAGACTTGGCGATTTTGGAGCCAAATAAACTTATCGGTGTCATACACCTGACCTTGAGCATCCAGACAAGTAAAGTACCCTCCTGCCTGCCGATCTAGGGAATGGGCTTGCCAAAAAGGGAGAACATCCCGAAGCAGGGCATGTTTGTACTGCAAGGCTAATTCTGAAAAGGTTTGAGTCATCCCTAATCTCCAAGGACTGCATGGGGGTACGACCAGAATGGTCCTCTGTTAATGGGTATTAAGGCAATGTTGAGGGATTTGTTTGAACCAGATTACCCAGAAAATTGCTCCGCACTGGGTTCTGAATTAGAACGAGGAACCCATTTCCCAAACCGCTGGGAATAAAAGGCCAGAATTTTCTGAAGCTGCTGTTGATCCTGACTTTGTAAATCCTGAGGATGACGAATGCGCAGCCAACCAATTTGACTGAGTGCATAATCAAACTGTTGAGAGTCCTGGGGCAATAAATCGGTTTCGACATGCTCTATCTGACTTAGATGAGCGGCAATCTCGCGGTACACCGCTAGGGGTAAGCCAGGGCATTGAATATCGTATTCTTTAATAGTCACAGGGATACCTATCTTCTAGTCTTCTAATAGGTTTGTCGGAGGGAAAGTCCAGACAAGAGAGGGTTATGAATCGGTTCTCGGAAGGGTACAACAGTTCACATCATCCAGGCAAACTTTTCCCCATTGCAACGCCCACCGAACAAGAGCAACTCGGTTGTCAGTGCCCGTTTTGGTGAGGATATTGCTGATGTGATTATCCACGGTTCGCTTGCTAATATCCAATTGCTGGGATATTTCCTCATTCTTGAGGCCAGAGGCAACTAGTTCAATTACTTGCACCTCCCGCTCAGACAGAGGATGATTTTTTTGCAGATCGCCACTATTCATTCGTTCTTGTGCACCCCTGCATAAATACTCATCAGTGTTATCCCATTGTAGGGATTTACCCAGCAATCTGCATGTTTGGAAGATATTGTCATATTTGTCGATTACTTAGGCAGGTTTGTAAAGCAAGGGGTTCCTAGGAACGAAAGCCTACGGAGTCAAGTCTCCCCCTTAACTGACCATGCTTTGGTCCACGGCTAGGGGTGCGATTGCACTCAGTTGTAAATTAGGATGGTCTCCATTCACTTGATGAAGATTCCATTCGTTTTTAAACAACAGCACGGGGCGGCCCCAACTATCCTTGACCGTGATGGCATTAAAGATGCGCCCCACAGATTCCAACGCAGACCAACCCTCTTTGACCCACCTGGCAACGGAATAGGGCAACATCTCCAATCGAGTTTCCACCCCGTATTCATTCTGCAATCGAAACTGAACCACCTCAAATTGCAGTTGTCCCACAGCCGCCAAAATCGGATCTCGTTTAATCTCGTCTTCCGAATACATAATTTGAACGGCTCCTTCTTCCCGCAGCTCGGAGACGCCTTTTTGAAACTGCTTGAACTTTGAAGGGTTCGGATTCTTCAGATAGGCAAATAACTCTGGCGAAAAGCAAGGAATGCCCTCGTAGGCAAGCTTCTGTCCTTGAAAAATCGTATCGCCAATGGCAAACACACCTGGATTATTCAAACCAATAACATCACCAGGATAGGCCTCTTCTAGGGATTCTCGACCTTGGGCAAACAGTTTTTGAGGACGCGAAAGCCGAATGCTCTTACCAGTGCGAGCATGGCTCACTGTCATATCTTTTTCAAATTTACCGGAGCAAACCCGAATAAATGCAACGCGATCGCGGTGTTTGGGATCCATATTGGCCTGGAGCTTGAACACAAACCCTGAGAAATCTTCACGGGTAGGTTCGACGGTCCCCTGGGTACTCATATAGGCTCCTGGTTTCAAGGCATAGTCGAGGAAGGCATCTAGAAACAGTTCTACCCCGAAGTTAGTCATGGCACTCCCAAAGAAGATGGGGGTCATTTGGCCATTGTGAATCTGCTCTAGATCGAGGGGAGATCCTAATTCTTCGATCAGCTCTAGCTCATCCTTGAGCTGGAAATATAAATCCTGCTCAAGCAAGGTTTCAATTTGGGGGTCCCCTAGATCAAGTTGGGTTTTAATGGCTTCTCGCTTGCCATGTTCACTGCGTTGAAACAGGTGAATTTTGCGACTGCGCCGATCGAAAACCCCTTGAAACTGATCCCCCATACCGATAGGCCAGTTGACGGCATAGGTTTGTAGACCTAGCTCTTGTTCAATTTCATCTAGAAGTTCTAAAGGTTCTCTGCCAGGTCGATCCAGCTTGTTGATAAAGGTGAAGATGGGGAGTTGCCTCAGCTTGCAAACCTCAAACAATTTTCGGGTCTGGGGTTCTAGACCTTTGGCCGCATCTACGAGCATGACCGCATTATCTGCTGCGGCTAATGTGCGATAGGTATCTTCACTAAAATCTTGGTGACCCGGAGTATCTAGTAAATTGATTTGACAGTTTTGATAGGCAAACTGCAAAACGGTTGAGGTGATTGAGATGCCTCGCTGTTGTTCCATCGCCATCCAGTCCGAGGTGGCATGCCGCTGGGCCCGCCTTGCCTTGACTGCACCAGCTTCATGAATTGCGCCTCCATACAGCAGGAGTTTTTCTGTCAAGGTTGTTTTACCCGCATCGGGGTGAGAAATAATCGCAAAGTTGCGACGAGACTCAACTGCCTCTGCCAACTCAGATTGCAATTCAGTGGGCATGTGGACGACCAAATTGAAGGATTTCCAGAGACTCCATTATAGGTCAGGGTCCATTTGATCCTGACCTATATCGATAACTTAGGGTTTAAAGCTGCAAAGTAGAGTTTTTGAGAGCCAAGGTTCAAGCTTGAATCAAGGCTTTAGAGTCAGATGAAGGCTCAATCGTCGGCAAAGAACACAGTTGACGTTGCTGTTCCACGGGCAACTCAGCCGCAACTTGCTGTACCAAAGCTAGCAATTCTTGGTGATGAAAAGGCTTCCCTAAACAGGCCATTGCTCCAGAGAGTCGCGTTCGAATCCTTTCGCTCATCCCTCGTTTGGGTGACAGGATGATGATAGGTAAGTTTCGTAAAGATTCGCGCTGATGAACCATGCGACAGAGTTGGTAGCCATCTACATGGGGCAATTCTGAATCTACGAGTGCCAGGATAGGTGGAGATTTGATTAAAGCAGGTAAGGCTCGAATTGAATCACTCAGATGCATGACATCATATCCCGACGGCTCCAGCATTTGCGAGATATTCCGCTGGTCCGATTTATTGGGGTTGATGCAGGCTACTCGGGGACGAGTTAAGACCTCACCAACATGATAGGGATGCGTACCTAATGCCCCTAGTTTAATAAGGGGATGGAGGGCAACGGCCACATCGGAAACCTTAATATTGAGGGTCTGAGCCAGCTGGTAAATGCATTGATTTTGGTTCAAGGCATCTGTTAACTGTTCAAGTTGAGGGATTTGATGGCTCACATAATCCGCATAATCAACAAACTTAGCCTCATCCAAAATATAGGGCCGCGCAAACGGGGATTGAATCTCTGAGCTTAACAACATCCACTGTTTGATGGTTTGCTCAACCGGCAATACGAGATCCCACAACGACGTATTCAGCAATAGGGGCTCAACTTGAGCATTGGCTTCAAACTGGTATTGAGCATGGGGAATTGCTAGAGCATGGATCAAGGCTTCTTGGGTAACTGCAGTGATCAAGTCTCCGATTTGTTCACGGGTAATATGCTCTGATTGCCATAGTTGACAGAGAAAGGCATAATCCGAAACCGCGGCCTGAGGCTGAAATCCTTCTAGTTGAGGCTTACAGCGTTGGAGCAGATAGGATAGGCGGTCTTGATTGCCTATGATGCTCTCTGCAAAATTCACCTGACCTTGATTGAAGATCACTCGCCAGCCAATCGAGAGATCACTCGGATCACGAATGACGACCTGTCCTGACGGGTAAGAGTGAATTAGATCTCTTAAAGCTTCGGTTGTGGATTTTTTAATGCCAGTATCAATAGCGGTCATAACTTTATTTTTTGTCTGCTGAGATGTAGACAACTTGCAGTAAGCATTTTTAATAGTCTCTTTAGCTATCTCGGCATGTTTGACCGTCAAGCATATTAGAGATACTGCTTTAGCTGCACTCGAATCGAAAGCGATGAATGGGGTTACATATTTTCCCCTCTGCAAAGAAATCTTAAGTAACTTTTTTAATTCTTTATATATTAAGCCCTAAAATGCCCTCGGTATTATCACTGATCATACTTTATTGCCTAAAGAGTGTATAATCCCGCTCGTTTGGAGTGCCTATAATCATTGCTATATATGAGTTGCAAGAAATCGAAGAAATGTTTAGTTAATATACAAAGAAATAAAAATAAAAATTCTGCTATCAAAATTTCTAAGTCTGCGTTCCGTAGAAATACGGTTGCTGTCTAAAAAAGGGCTTTAGGGGCTTCGGTCCATCACCTGATGCTGAGCTTTGAAGCAAAAGCAAAGATCCCTGGTTGATAGGGCTATTCCGGGGTCAAAGATTTTACGCTGTTTTCAAGACACATCTTCTCGCAGGAGGGTGAGGTCTGGTTTCTAATATTCCCGTCACTTAATAATAATAAGGATTGTCAGGCTCTGGAATCTGTTTCAGGTTCGTGGCTTGAATCACAAGTTGGCGTTGACCATTAAGGGTCTCTGTGATCATTTCTCCCTGGATTGCGAGCCAATCATCGGCTTTGTAAGCACTCCGACTTTGCGTAAGTTTGACTGGAAGACCTACAGGATAAGCATCAGCGGCACAACAGCTAATCACAAAGCGAGTCAAGGTGAGATAGTTATTGGGCAAGGAATCTGGGTAGACGACAAACCCATCAACGTTGACTTTTTGCCCTGCATAAGCGTCTGGTTCAGGATAGACATCTAGGGTGCGAATCCACTCTAAAAGGGTGCGTTTTTCGGGTTTACTACTTGTGCGAAAGGATTGGGGTCGAGCCCGAGTGACCGTTGTTGAATCTTGTAAACCCCGTTGAATAGCAGTTTGACTGGTGAAGGGACGAGGGGTGACCAATAGTCCTATTAAGGCTGCTACCAACATGATGCTACTCATCCAGCCCGGAGATAATAAAGAAAGATGCTGGGAACGTGATTTGGGACGTCGTCGCCACAGGGTCACTATTTGAAGGCTAGCCAAGATCAGTAAGAAAAAACCTGCAGCTAAGGTCAAACCATAGTAGTTGGGATGAATCAGCAGTCCCAGCTTGCCAGAGTGCCAATATTGAACGATTAAAATTCCCCATGTCAATAGGGCTAGGGTGACTAGCCCCTCTGTAAGGTAAGGACCATATTGGGTTCGCAACTGTTTTAAGGCCATTGGATGTTGCCTGAGGAAAGTGAGTCTAACTCAACCATAAGTTAATGACTAGGGTGAATAGCACCGTCAGTAAAAAAACTAAGGCAAATATGTACAAGACGGCCCGCGTTTTGAATACCATCAGCAATAGACCCATGCTTTTGAGGTCGAACATGGGGCCGAAGACCAAAAAAGCGAGGAGAGCGCCGCTCGTGAAGGTGGAAGCAAAAGAGAGGGCAAAAAAAGCATCGACTGTGGAGCAAATGGATATCAGACCGCCTAATCCCACCATGGCCAGGACGGACGTGATTGGACCTTGACCAATGTCCAAAATCACATTGCGGGGAACGGCTATTTGTAAGATGGTTGCGAGGAGACTGCCTAATACGAGAACGCCTCCCATTTCCCGCAGTTCTTGGACTGTATTTTCGAGTAGTAAGGGGAGACGGTCGCCAATGGATGGTGGG
>CALDHF010000227.1 GCA_937941595.1 uncultured Acaryochloris sp.
ACCACTCATGAGAGTGATTCAAGACACTCATATTATTGGGTGATGCAAATATTCAAAACTAGTCGAATTCCTAGTAGCCTTAATAGACTTCTAACGGTATCAAGAGGCTAGTGTGTTCAACTAGTCAACTTGTCCAAACTGTAGGCTGAAAGCACTGGTATCAATTTCCTGATTAGCACCTGCAACTTGTCCAGCAGCAGCTGAACCACCAGGAGTAGAGGCAGCCAATCCAGCAGAACCCAATAGCTCAGTATCAGAGTTGAATTGAGTAGCGTTGATGTTCAACGTAGTGATGGCACCACCTGCAACGAGTTCTTGTTGTTGGTCAGATAATTCAGTAAATAATTC
Organism: uncultured Acaryochloris sp.; assembly: GCA_937941595.1. Taxonomy (GTDB): domain Bacteria; phylum Cyanobacteriota; class Cyanobacteriia; order Thermosynechococcales; family Thermosynechococcaceae; genus Acaryochloris. Next base: position 349 of record CALDHF010000227.1, read on the forward strand.
AGACATGATTCTACCTCAAAGGAATGGTTGTTAACTTGATTTAGAGGCTACTAAGCAATTAGTAACTGTATGAATTAGAGCATTATTTTTTGAGTGACTCAGTGATGCTTACCACTCATGAAAGTGATTCAAGACACTCTACTGATTGAGACTATTTCTAACCCGATAGAGTGAAGTCAAAAGCACTAAAAGCTCATGAGAAATCAAAGTGCTATTGAGGATCTGGGTAGGCAATAATTTTAAGTTCTAGATTCTCTCTCAAGAACTTAATAAAGCCTGCTCATTTCTTGGGCTACTCCATCCTTCTTGTTTGGAGTCACCCCATTATTCAAAATCAGTTCTAATTTCTTGTAGCCCTGATACTAGCTTGACAACGCCATGCTAGGGACTATGATTAGTCGACAGCGCCAAATTGAACGCTAAAGGCACTGGTATCTATTTCTTGGTTTGCACCATGAATATAACCAGTAGCAGTTGAACCCCCAGGACCAGAAGCGGTTAGTCCAGCCGCGCCAAGCAACTCAGTATCAGAATGGAAAGTTGTGGCATTAATGTTCAATAGAGCAACTGCACCGCCTGCAACAAGTTCTTGCTGTTGCTCAGATAGTTCAGTAAACAATTCAGACATGCTTTTACCTCAACTTGCACTTAAGGATATATATGAGTTCAAAGAAAACGTATTCGCTTGAACTGTGTGTATTAGAACAGTTGACTAATAGCAACTCAGTGACTCAGGTCACGACTCAATAAAATCTGCAAGAATAAAAACAAAATGTATGATTTTTAGTTTTTTGAAGAGTCATGAATCTCTTCTTCTATAGGAATTCCAGGGTATATTCTGCTCTATTTATGAATATTTTGTATTAGCAATATATTTTTCTGTTTTTAATATTATTTGTAGGTAGATATTTGTAGATGTATCCCCCTGACTTTTTGGAGAGATGCATTTACTCAACAGTAACTGACTAAAAGTTCTGGAAATTTGAGAAAATTCTCGATGATCTTAGAACATTGAAAATTTAGCTGGGTCCTGAAAGCTTTCTATGCAGTGTTTGTAGGACTTGGTGTTATTAGTAGTGGAAAGGGATAGTGGCTAAGGGTAGGGCTGCAAGCAATAAGCTACTCCATATCCACTGCAGCGAGGGTGATGTTATATCACTAGGCAATAGGAGAGCATCGATTCGCTCCATTAATCGGTGGCGTGTTGAGGTGTGAAGGGCAGCACAAATGCTATTGGATAAACCGCTAGAGTAGGGATTGACCATTACTAATAGCGACTCGGCAAGCTGGATAGGATCGACCTGTTGGGCTGCCCATCGATCTGCGCGGAGTTCTCTTAACAGTAATAAGTCTTGCCAAAGTTGAGAGGAGTAAGGCAGCCAATTTGTTAATTGACGTAGCCATCCCCACCAGAAGAACCAAAATGTATCTCGATATTGTTGGTGAGCCTGCTCATGGACCAGAACTGCTTTTAATTGCTCAGATGAAAGGATATGAATAAGGCCCGTTGTAATCACTAAGTCTGAATGCCAGAAACCAATCTGGGCTGCATAGGGTAAGGCATGATCGAGATGGTAGGCCCAATGGCCTTGAACAGACTGCTGTGGATAGGTATGAATTCGCCGCAAACTGGCCCAGCCGTCTAGGAGTAACTTCAGGTTTAGCACAGCAGCGATACCCACAAAACTCGTTGCCAGACTATAGCTGCACCAGCCTTCCCAGCCCCAAACCATTTGTCCTTTTGGTCCCATCCATAGAACTGCGATCGCAGTCGCTAACAACAGCAAGGGCGGCCATAAAAATATCAGCAATGTGAGCTGCCAGCGTTGAGCCCATGAGGATTCCTCTAGTTTGGAGTTCAGCCATCGATACCCAAAGTACCGACAGCTCCAGGCTAAGACCAAAGCACTCAACATCATGAGGATATGCATTACTGTTCCTCCTGAGCTTGGCGAGCGATGCGTATCTTTTCTGCGATCGCATCCAATTGCTCTACACTGGCCTGATCCAAATGGTCGGCAAAGGCAGCCACTGTATCAGGATTTCCCACCGCTAAAAATTGCTGGAGCTGGTCATAGGCCCAAAGAGAGTTGGCCTGTTCCCGTGAGACCAGGGGACGCCAAACAAAGCTGCGGTTCTGCTTATCACAGGCTAACCAGCCTTTTTTAGTCAGGCGAGTCAAAACAGTTGTCACCGAGGTATAGGCTAACTCGCGATCGGGATTGGCCAGAATCTGATCATGAACCTGCTTTACAGTAGCCGATTCCAAATCCCACATCAGATTGAGAATTTCGAATTCTAAGGGACCTAGAGAAAGCTGCTTGGGACGAAGATTGGGAAGCGATGCCATCGCCGTTTTATCCTGCTGAGTGGTTGGCTACTGATCAAGGTACCGTATTGTTTATAACCTAAACCATGCATATACAAGACTTTTATTGGTGCAGTTGTTAAGTTCGACAGGTTGTCTTTTGACTTTTCTAGAAAGGGTCGCTGAGGATAGGCTTGGCAAATTGTTTTTGCAATAGCAGGTGAGTAATACTGACTTGCGATCGCATCTCCTCCTCTGTGGTACCCAGTTATGACTTCTGTTCGACAATGGACTTTACTGACGGTCATGGGCCTGGGGGCATTGATCATGCCTCGCCCGGTTCAGTCCCACCATACCCATCCTCAAACCCTCTCTTCTGCTGATCAGGGCCAGATGGAGCATCACAAGCACAATCGTCAACTTGAAATCTCCGCGACTCAAGCCCCACCGACGGTTGATTTAGTCGTCCATCCCGATCAGGTCAAGGGCTGGAATTTAGAACTGCAAGTCACCAATTTTGAATTTGCCCCGACCCAGGTAAATGCCAGCAGTAAACTCACCGAAGGCCATGCACATTTGTATATCAATGGCAAAAAAGCAACCCGTCTCTATGGCGACTGGTACTATCTCGCCGATTTGCCCCCTGGAGCCAACACCCTTAAAGTCACCCTCAACGGCAACGGCCATGAATCTTTAGTCTATCGAGGCCAACCCATCAGCGATACCGAAGTGATTCAGGTTGCTCCCCAGCCTTAAATGCTAGACCTGTTGCTAGTCATGGCCCTAGGATTTGCGGGCAGCTTCGGCCATTGCGTTGGCATGTGTGGCCCCCTAGCGGCGAGTTTTGCCCTCACCCAAGGCGAAGCTAAACCTTGGCGACAACAGCTTACTTTTCACATTCTTCTCAATCTGGGACGTATCCTGAGCTATGGCGTGATTGGCGCGGCGATTGGTGCCCTCAGCTCTGTCTTAGTCGTGGGGGGAGAATTGGCTGGCATTGATAGTATGTTGCGCCGCAGTATTTCCTTCTTCATGGGCGGGCTACTGATCTGGTTAGGCATCCGCCAAATTCGACCCCAGTGGCTCCCCAAACTTCCCTTGATCCATCCCCTGCTGAAATTGGGACTCCACGAACAGCTCAACCGAGCCATGATGGGG
>CALDHF010000228.1 GCA_937941595.1 uncultured Acaryochloris sp.
CAGTGCAGATGATGGAACGACAGGCGCAGAATTATGGGCAGTCACGATTCCCGACCAGCTTATCGTTGGAGATGAGAACAACAACGTTCTCAAGGGTACTAAAGGTGCCGATCTGATCAATGGCTTGGGTGGAAATGACATTATTAGAGGTCGTCGAGGGAACGACATTCTCAATGGTAATAGTAGTGATGACATCCTCTGGGGGAATCGCGGAGACGATACAATCGGCGGCGGAACTGGCAATGATCAAATCTTTGGGAACCAAGGCCGTGATGATTTGCACGGCGGTAATGGGGATGATTTCCTGAGCGGTGGCGCAAATAACGATACCCTCAACGGCGATTCTGGGGATGATTTCCTCAGGGGTGAAAAGGGGAATGATCAGCTGACTGGAGGGGCAGGCCAAGATTCTCTATTTGGAGGACAAGGGGCAGATACCCTGACAGGTGGCATAGGAAATGACTTTTTGCGAGGGGGACGTGGAGCAGATATATTCCAGTTTGAAGCTGATTTACTAGATGGCATCGCTGATACGGATACTATTCAGCGTTTTGAGTCTGAGGATAGTTTAGATTTCAGTGCCTATCTGAATGCTGGAGGCTCTATCGATGTGACGAGGGTGACCTCTAGACTTCTGCGTATTGAATTAGGGGGTGAGGATACTGTGGATATTATGGGCAATTCCCATGCTTTAGATGTCGCCCAATCTCAACTTTAGGCAATTGACTCACCCCCCGGACTTTGAATCCCTTGGTATCCTTAAAAGTAAGGATTTTTGTGGCCTCCACTAAAGGGTAATTCCATGACTGATAGCCAACCAACCGTTTGTATTTTAGGGGGTGGATTTGGGGGCCTCTATACGGCTTTGCGCCTCAGTCAATTGCCCTGGGGCGATCAGCAACCCCTGATTTACCTCGTTGATCAAAACGATCATTTTCTGTTTTCGCCCTTGCTCTATGAACTGGTAACGGGTGAACTACAGTCCTGGGAAATTGCGCCACCCTATAGTGAATTGCTGGCGAATACTGGGGTGCGCTTTGTCCAGAGCGCAGTGCAGCAGATTGATGTCCACCAACAGCAGGTGACCCTATCTGATCAATCCCTATCCTACGACCGATTGGTGTTAGCTCTAGGAGGAGAAACTCCCCTCCAGCAAGTGCCAGGATCCGCAGACTATGCCCTGCCATTTCGGACGGTACAGGATGCTTATCATTTAGAAGAGCGGTTGCGAGTTTTAGAAACGTCATCAGCTCCCAAGATTCGGATTGCAGTGGTGGGTGCGGGGCCAAGTGGGGTAGAGCTGGCCTGCAAGTTAGCCGATCGGTTGGGAGATCGCGGCCGAATTCGGTTGATTGAGCGCAATGATCACATTCTCAAATCAGCCCCGGAATTCAACCAAACGTCTGCCCAGAAAGCTTTAGAGAAGCGGCAGGTGTGGATCGACCTCGATACCAGTTTGCAATCCCTAGAAGCGGATCAGATGACCTTGGAGTATAAGGACCAAGTTGATACGCTCCCTGTTGATATTGTGCTGTGGACGGTGGGAACTGCGATCGCACAACCGATTCGGGAGTTACCTCTACCCCATAATGATCTGGGCCAATTGGTCACAGAGGCTACGCTTCAGGTACAAGACGCTCCCCATGTTTTTACCCTAGGAGATCTGGCTGACTATCGTGATCCAAACGGTAAACCGACGCCTAAAACGGCCCAAGTTGCCATTCAACAAGCAGATTGTGTGGGCTGGAATATTTGGGCCTCTCTGACTCAACGTCCTCTCCTTCCCTTTCACTACACCCATTTAGGCGAAATGCTGACGTTGGGTGAAGACACCGCAGCTATGTCGGGTCTAGGGGTGCAATTGGATGGTCCCCTCGCGTTTATGGCTCGCCGGCTGATCTATCTCTATCGGATGCCGACCTTGGAGCATCAACTGAAAGTCGGCGTCAACTGGATGTTTAAGCCGTTGGTTTCTGTCTTATCTGCTGCTGATTCTGCTAAATAAATGAGAATTCGTAATGACAAAGATGGATGTGAGGCTAACTCATGATCGTTATGACTCTAAGGTATAGTAATTGGGGTGTTACTGATTTGCGTCAGAATCATTCTTAAGTATTTTGGATGCGGTGCTCTATACACCCACTGTAACCAGCCCAGCGAAATGGATATCTCAAGGAGTAATTAGGTTATGTCGCAACACGAAGCGCATGAATGTTTACGTGTCGGTCAGGCTGCGCCTGACTTTACAGCAACTGCTGTTTATGACCAAGAATTTAACGAGGTCAAACTTTCTAACTACCGGGGCAAGTATGTTGTCATTTTCTTCTACCCCTTAGATTTCACCTTCGTGTGTCCTACTGAAATTACCGCCTTTAGCGATCGTTATGACGCTTTTAAGAACTTAAATACAGAAGTCCTGGGTATTTCTGTCGATAGCGAATTCTCCCACTTGGCATGGACTCAAACAGACCGCAAGTCAGGAGGAGTGGGTGATCTCCATTATCCATTAGTCTCTGATATCAAGAAAGAAATTAGCACGGCATATAATGTGCTTGATCCAGATGCAGGCATTGCCCTTAGAGGTCTGTTTATTATCGATAAAGAGGGTGTGATTCAGCATGCCACGATTAATAATCTAGCGTTTGGACGCAATGTCGATGAAACCTTGCGGACCTTACAAGCGATTCAGCATGTTCAGTCTCACCCTGATGAAGTCTGTCCTGCGGGCTGGCAACCAGGTGATAAGACGATGAATCCTGATCCAGTCAAATCTAAGGCTTACTTCGAATCAGTCTAATTCGACTGTTTTCTGTTTGAAGCCACATATCTAACAACAATCCCTCAGATGAATGGGCAGATGCTCGTTTCCGATCTGAGGGTTTGTTGTTAGTGTTCCTACTGCCAAATGGGGTGGCAGGGAGAAAATATTTTGGATGTGTATGGAGCGTTGCTCAGACCGCCTTTATTAAAAGATATTCTCAATAATTGATGCCCTAAGCTAGGGATTGGTATAGCCTGATGTGCTGTCGTCAATGTTCAGACTAATTCGCTACGATTCTTTTGAAAAGTTGTGTTAGAGGAGGCAATATCTTTGATTTCAACCCTGACTTCACGAAGTTTTCACAGAAGTTGTTTATTCTAATCCCATAAGCAAGAATTGGTAACTTCAACTGTATAGGACTTGATCGTCGGGGGTCGGTTGAAGTTGTACGCATAGTTATTCCCGTACTGTTATGCCTAAACATCGTGTTACCGATGGATATGGCTGTATGTGAGTAACGTTTTTCTGCTTTTCCTCCTCTGTTTTTATCACAGGTATCGCTAATGGCAGTATCACGTTCTGTGATGGCCTCTAATCGGCCTCAGCCTTCTGGGCAACAAGTAACACCCCTTACATCCACTATGTTTGAATCTCAAGGTCTTTGTTTGACCGCGGGGCAAGCCGTTCCCCAACAATCAGAGCATTTATGGCAGATCCGTAGAGGATTAGTCCGCACGCTTACATGGAATGAGGATGGTGATTTAGTCACCCTGGGATTATGGGGGGCGGGGGATTGTATTGGTCGACGATTGTCTGAAATTACTCCGTTCCAAATGGAATGTCTGAGTCCTGTGGAAATGAAGGCTCTGCCGATTACGGGACAGGTTCTAGGTATGGCGATGCGATCGCATCTCCGATACATGGAAGAACTGTTTAGCGTCATCAGCTACAAGCGGGCTCCTCAGCGGCTACTGCGTTTTTTGGACTGGTTGGGCAATCGATTTGGCCGCCAAGTAGACCAAGGCCGGATCATTGATTTAGGTCTGACCCATCAAATGCTCGCAGAAATCACGGGGATTACTCGGGTAACGGCAACGCGATTGCTCAATGAGTTTGAGCGGGAAGGACAGCTTTTGCGCCTGCCTAAACAGCGCATCTTGTTGCAATTCGGCACCAGTCAGCCAGAACGGGTGGCAAGCATGGCCCGACATCGAGCAAAAGGTATTCATTAATAGCGACTTCGCCGACTTCGCTCAAGAAAGCAGTCAGTGCAGCTGATTACTCATTAACGTTGTGCGCCAGCTTACGAAGCCAGTGTATTTCTTGCTCCTGTTTAATATCGTGTGATGCTTTTACACATCTCCGATACATGGAAGATTTAATCCCTCTTTCCTGCAATAGAAGAGGAATCAGGAGAAAGCTTCATAATATGAAGTCCGTCTCTGAGCTGCTAATTCTGTAGTAAATGAAATAAGGATTTTTATAACCGTAGTATTCTGATATAGTATCCAAGAAACTAAAGCCATTGATTTTAGATAAAGTTCCTTTTTTATGTATCCATCGATACATCTATGTATGTGTAAATTACTATTTATTCGTACACTAACTCGACAATAAAAAAGCGTTGAAATGCGTTGAAGTGCCTTAAAAAAAGGCTTTTAGAGTAAAAAAGGAATTTTTAAGGCTAAGCCTTAAACAAAACTAATAGTTTAGATACCTTCAAATTTCGAACCGGGGAATAAGAAA
>CALDHF010000229.1 GCA_937941595.1 uncultured Acaryochloris sp.
GATTCTGAGTTGGATCTGTTAGCTTGAAAGGGGTAATTGCTTTCTCCTTATTATATTTCGCGATAAAAATAGCAGTAAACTAAAAGCCTGTGGCTCCGATAAAAAAACGCAATCAACAAAACCAGCCTAATATTAACGAGCGAATTCGTTTCCCTCAAATTCGCGTAGTAGATTCTGATGGATCTCAGCTTGGGATTATGACTCCCGATGAGGCTATAGAAATTGCCGAAGGCAAGAATCTTGATCTGGTTTTAGTGAGTGATAAAGCCGACCCCCCGGTGTGCCGGGTTATGGACTACGGTAAGTTCAAATTTGAACAAGAGAAAAAAGCCCGGGAAGCCAAGAAAAAGCAGCATACTTCTGATGTGAAAGAAGTCAAGATGCGCTATAAAATTGGGACCCATGACTATGAGGTTCGGGTCAACCATGCCAAACGGTTCTTGAAGTCAGGCGACAAGGTGAAAGCCACCGTGAATTTCCGAGGCCGAGAAATTCAGCATGCCCACTTAGCAGAAGCGCTGCTCAAGAAAATGGCTAACGATCTCCTCGACTTTGGAGAAGTTCAGCAGGCTCCCAAGCGAGAAGGCCGCAACATGATTATGTATTTAGCGCCCAAAAAGTAACTCATTCCAGACCGTTGTGAAGAGATGGCTGATCGCAGGTAAGAGTCTCGCTAGAGGGGTTGCCCTCCAACCTGCACCCATTCGTGCAGCTCATATTCAACACAATGATTCAGGATCAAGGGATCCTGCTCTACAATTTTTTGAGCCTCTGCCTTGGAGTCTGCGGCAAAAATGAGCATGCCGCCTGCACTCTCACGCCAATATCCTGTTTTGGCTTGGTAGCCCTCAACGTCTAAGGCTTTAACATAGGCAAGATGGGCGGGCACATGTTGGTCAAAGGTGGCTTTGCCAACGATGCCGCGTTCAATTTTAATAAACCAGGGCATGGCCTAAAGATACTTTTGCAAGATTAAGGATAGCTGCTCTTTGGTCGCAGTTGGCGCTTGGTCGAGGGGCGTAAAAATAGCGTGTTTCAAAGCATTATGGGCCTTGGAAGCAGGTGGCGATTGGCTGAGTCGCTTCACGGTTTCTTTAATCACACGCTGAGCATTGCTAGCATTTTTGTGGAGGTTACCAATGATCATCTCTACGGTGACACTGTCATGCTCAGGATGCCAGCAATCATAGTCCGTCACTAAGGCTAAGGTGGCGTAGGCCATTTCAGCTTCGCGGGCTAGTTTAGCTTCCGGTAAATTGGTCATACCAATCACGGTCCCTCCCCAACTGCGATACAGATTGGATTCTGCCTTGGTGGAAAAGGCTGGACCTTCCATGCAAACGTAGGTACCCTGACGGTGAAGATCGACATCGGGGAGATTCAGGGATGCGATCGCATCTCCCAATACCCCCGCCAACGCTCCACAAATTGGATCACCAAAGCCAATATGGGCAACAATACCCTTCCCAAAAAAGGTAGAGACTCGATTTTTAGTGCGATCGATAAACTGATCTGGCACCACCATATCTAACGGTTTCGCTTCTGCCTTCAGAGATCCCACCGCCGATGCAGAAATCAGATATTCCACCCCCAAAGACTTCATGGCGTAGATATTGGCTCGAAACGGCAATTCGCTAGGAATTAAATGATGATTGCGACCATGGCGCGCTAAAAAAGCCACCCGTTCGCCATCTAATGTCCCCACAATCAGTGCATCCGACGGATCACCAAACGGAGTTTTGACCTGCACTTCTTCTACATCGGTCAAAGCCTCCATCTTATAGAGACCGCTGCCACCAATGATGCCGATTTTTGCCTGAACCATATCCAATACTAGTGAGTTATCAATCCTTTCGTAGTGTACTGGCAAATTCAGCGCTAGCGACTAGTTTTTATGGAGCATTCCGTGCTATTTATGCCGCCCAATCTTGAGGCTTGAGGAACGTCTCATACAGCTCAGATTCAGGGGTATTGGGTTCCGGTGCATAGGCATATTCCCAACGCACCAAGGGCGGCAAAGACATCAAGATCGATTCAGTCCGACCATTCGTTTGCAAACCAAAAATAGTCCCTCGATCGTAGACCAAGTTAAATTCTACATATCGGCCCCGACGATAGAGTTGGAAATTACGTTGAGGTTCACCATATTCTGTATCCCGACGGCGCTCAATAATGGGGACATAGGCCGGTAAAAAAGCATTGCCACAGTCCTGAGCAAATGCGAATAACTTCTCCCAAGACCGCTGAGGCAGGGTTCCGAGCTGATTGCTATGCTGAGCTGCAATCCCATCCTCATGAGGCCCCCGATAGAGGGCATTCATCCCATCTTGGTAATCAAAGAAAATTCCGCCTACGCCCCGCATCTCTTGCCGATGCTTCAGATAGAAATATTCATCACACCAGGGCTTAAACGTAGAGTAATACTCAGGATGATGGCGATCACAGGCTGCCTTCATGGTTCGGTGAAAATGCACCACATCTTCCTTGAACGGATAGTACGGGGTGAGATCAATGCCTCCCCCAAACCACCAAACCGGTCCGGCCTCAAAGTAGCGATAGTTTAAATGCACCGTCGGGATATAAGGATTGCGCGGATGCAACACCATTGAAGTCCCTGTCGCGTAAAACCGATGTCCCGCAGCATCAGGACGTTGCTTCAAAATAGAGGGGGGTAAATGATCCCCCCACACTTCAGAATAGTTAACACCCCCTTGTTCTAGGAGGCCGCCTTCTCGGAGCACCCGTGAGCGTCCACCCCCACCTTCAGGACGCTCCCAGGAATCTTCCAGAAACGTATTTTTACCATCTAGGACTTCGAGTTTGGCACAGATACTATCTTGTAACCCCCGCAAAAACTCTCCCACCTGCTCCTTAGAATTGGCAGGAGGGGGAGGAGCATGTTTCACCGCTGGCGGCGTTGAAGGAGATGCGGTCATGAGAGGCCTCTAGAAAAATAACGGCTGGCCAGTCTTCAAGTAAACCACCTGAATCACTGGGTTGAGAGTGCAGAAACCCTTTGGTTCCTTCCTCTACTCTAAAACGATTTCGGCCCCTGAAGATCAGCCAAACTGAGCCAATTCCTCCGCAGAGTCTCGGACCGAATAGGACCGAATATTCATCAATTGCGTTTTGACAGACCTGCCTGAATCGTAGCGATTAAGGTGCTGACATCTTGGATACGGTTAATCGCAGCAGTATCCAAAAAAATTTCTACATTACCGTGGTCTTCTTTCAAAATAACGGGGTAAGACTCATGGCACTTCTCCGCGCCTGTGGATCGAGAAAAGTAGTAATCATACCGCTGCTCATACTCATCCTTATGCAGAAACTCCATCTGCATAGCATGAGATTCTCGAAAAGACTTCCATGCCGATCGCTCTGTAAACGTATCGTGAGTCAGCATGCATAAATTACAGCTATAGGTATCAGGCGACAGCACCTTATGAGCAATATCCAACGCTGTATTCATTGCCCCAGCATCGGCGTTATAGACGAAAATTAGCTTAGACATTTTCAGGAACTGACGTACCATCTAGAAATTGTTCAATCACCTTATCTTTCAGATGACAACAGTCAGACGCCTGATCGCGCGTGCGCGAGTCCAGGGTGGAAGACTGTCTTAACTGTCGAACTTCCTGCTCTAAACTTTCAATCCGATCCATTAAATAGCGAATCGCTTGAGCTTCCGAATCAGGCAAACGGGCGTGATCGAGAGGATCGACTTTTGCCCCTTCCCGATACACAATGCGTCCCGGAACGCCCACAATCGTGCAATTGGAGGGCACATCCCTAAGCACAACAGACCCTGCACCAACCCGGACATTATTACCTAGCAAGATGTTGCCTAAGACTTTAGCGCCTGCCCCAATCACAACATTTTCACCAACTGTAGGATGGCGTTTTCCGATTTCTTTGCCCGTGCCCCCCAAGGTCACCCCTTGATAAATCAGACTAAAATCGCCAACAATCGCAGTTTCTCCAATCACAATCCCCATGCCGTGATCGATAAAAACACCCTGCCCTAAGACGGCACCGGGGTGGATTTCAATACCCGTGAGGAATCGGGAAAAATGCGAGATCAGTCGAGGAATAAAAGGTAACCCTAAAACAAACAACCAATGGGCAAATCGATGTAAAAGAATCGCTTGTAAGCCCGGATAGCAGACAATCACTTCCAGCCAATTTCGCGCCGCCGGATCGCGATCAAAAGTAATTTGGAAATCTGTTTTGAGAGTCTTCAGCACAGGGTCAGCCCTTTGATGTAAGACGGAACTGTCTTATCCTAACGTCTTTACGAAGGACTTAAAGATCGGTATTCCGATTATTGACACAGTGATGATCACCCAGGTCGTGCATAACTCACTCGCCAAATGACTCCGCCCGCCTCATCCGCAATCAGGAGCGTGCCGTCCTCTGCCACCGCCAAACCGACCGGACGCCCCCAGACTGAGGGAACTGCTGGATCGGCTAACCAGCCCGTCACAAAGTCTTCATAGTAGCCCTGTGGTTGTCCTTGGTCATCAAACGGAACGCGCACAACTTTATACCCTGTCCCTTGAGATCGATTCCAAGACCCCCGAAACGCCACAAAGGCATCCTGATGATAAGCTTTGGGGAACTGCTTCCCCGTATAAAAGACCAGTCCTAAAGCGGCAGAATGGGATTGGAACAGCACTTCTGGGACCAGAGTTCGAGCAGCCAGTTGAGGACGCTCAGGCAAGCGGGGATCACGATTTTTCCCCAGATAGGTATAGGGCCAACCATAAAAGCCATTGGCTTGCACTGACGTTAAATAATCTGGGACTAAATCATCTCCAAGGCCATCGCGTTCATTGACCGTGGTAAATAACTGCTGAGTTTTCGGGTGAAAGTCTAAGCCCACAGGATTCCGTAAACCAGACGCATAGGTTTGCAGGGACCCCCACTGATCTCGGCCTTGTAAGTCCATCATCTGAATGGAGGCCCGGGGCAAGGCTTCTACCTCAGCATTACTACGCGAGCCGACACTGACGAACAAGCGTTTCCCCTCTGGGCCAAATTTCAAATTTCGGGTCCAATGTTGTCGATATCCTTGGCCCGGCAGTGGGGTGATCACTTGCGGTTGGTCGTCAATTCGCGTCTGCCCGACTTGATACGGAAAACGCACAATGGCATCGGTATTAGCAATGTACAAAGACTTTTGATCGGGAGCAACCGCCATCCCCAAAGGTTGATTGAGATTCTTCAGTAAGACCGTATTGACATCGGCTTTTCCATCCCCATTCGTATCTCGCAATAAGCGGATGCGATGATCATAGGATTCGGCCACTAAGACGTCACCATTCGGAGTCACCGTCAACCACCGGGGCCGCGACAGTCCCTCCATAAAAACCGAAACCTGAAACCCTTGGGGCACCGAAAGCTGTGCATTTTCCGGTCGAGGAATGACCTGGGGTGGCTGACTCGCTGAAGGCGAAGCAAACGGTTGAGGCAAATTGACAGGCTTGATCCAGATTCTGTCAGGCCGATCAGTTATTTGAGTTTTGACAGCAGGCAAAGGTTGCTGGGGCTGGGATTCAACAGCCGCCTGGTGAGGAGAACACCCAACCAGAAAAGCAGCCAACACCGGGGTTAAAGGAATACAGGATTTCATCAGTCCCTCATCAAGATTCAGCAACGTTCGCGAAACTCAACAACGCAATGATCGGAAATCCAAGGGGTCAGCTCAGCGCTTACCCATAGATCTCACTCTAACCATGAGTCTCGTAACGGTGGGAATTGCCCTCGGTATTTACGAGCTTGCATTGCCTTTTCCAACAGGACTAGCAAACCTGGAGCCTCTTGCTCGATCGTCAACAGTAGACGTTCTCCTAAGGCAACATCGCCAGGATCTACTCCTGTTTCCATCACCTCTTGCAGACGCGGCATTGCCCAACTGTCCACCATCTCCACCAACCCACCAAAACAGCGATCAAACTGGCGCTCGGTCAAAATGGCATCTTCAAGCGGAAATTCGATAATGGCTCGAATCTCACCATCTGAGGCATCATATTCCCATTGCAACATCTTAGTTTCCCAAGAAATCACCAGCATGGTTTGCAAAATGGCACCCTTATGAGGGTGGTCTTGCACACCTGTTAAGACCTCCGGGACAAAGAGCTTGAAGAACTCTCCCTCTTCGTCTAACTGAATCACAATCAAGAAATCTTCTACATGCTCAGCCTCAACCTGAGTAATGATCCGAGCCTTATCAGGCTTGATTTCATAGATCAGGCCTTGCTTATCTAAATAACCAGAAATTTGCTCTAGCGTAGCGCCCATTCGGGCATCCTCTTCCTATGATTGATCTCTG
>CALDHF010000230.1 GCA_937941595.1 uncultured Acaryochloris sp.
AATATATTTGCTAACCATGAAAGAAATAGGTTGGATATGCCAACTATAGAAGTGAAGCAACAGCATCATGCAGGCCGTGATGTGGACTAACTTAAAAGTAAGGGTTTTCTGACTGTAAAAAAACGCATGGACATCGCAGACTGCTATCGCCTGCTACAACTCACTTCTAGAGCTAACATTGATGATCTCAAAGCTTCCTATAGACGGCTAGCTAGGCAATGGCACCCTGATATCAATCCCGGAGATGCATTTGCCCACGAAAAATTTATCCAAGTCACAGAAGCCTACAAAACACTTCAGAAAATTGTCCCTGCAGCACCCAGCAGGGATAGAGCAACAACGACAAGCACGCCAACAGCGACTGTTCGATCCCAGCCAAAACCTCAAGTAAAGGTTTCTGTCCGACAGCCAGTCAAACCTTCACCCCCTCCTTATCGAAAACCACCTGCGCAATCATCCCCTCAACGAACACCTTCTCCCCAGACACCCCCCGCTAGAACCGTGGTTCAACCTACTGCAGTTCCCCAGCGACCTCCCTCTAATGCCAATAGTTCGAGTAACCCTAAGCCATCCTCTCCACCTACGCCCCCCTTATCTGCCGCAGATATTAAGCTCAAGGTTGATTCCTATCGACAACTACAAGACCTGATCCAGCGTCAACGGTTCCCGCGAGCGGTTGCCCTCATTGAAGCATTAGCCCAGCGATTACCCCAGGATGCTGAAATTAGGCAATGGCAGGCAATTATTTATCAGTCTTGGGGACGTCAACTCATTCGAGAACGAAAACTGAATCAAGCCAAAGCCTATTTAAGAAAAGCCCTGAGCACCGATCCACACAATAAATCCCTCTGGGCTGAGATAGAACAAGATTTCAAAAACCTAGAAATGGTGTTTTGACGAGACTGAGTATTTTTACCAAAACTAACTTATTTCCGCACATTTACTGATGACAATCATCAAAGTAAATCGTCTTCAATACTCTCTATTCTATTCAAAAATAAATCATCTATTTTTGTATCGGACAAAACGACATCTATCAATAATTAAAGTCATACTCTAAGAATCAACACTCAATTATTGACCTGAATTAAAAGAAGAATTTTTTCTGGGCCGACTCTTTAGATTCTGACCTGTTTGTGGGCATTCTATAGAGTGAGGCTGGTTCGTCGCTGCTTTATTCTTGACCACTTTCAACAACCGAAATTATTTTCTGTGTCTACAACTTTAACCCTCCCGCGCCCCCCTATACCAACCATCAAATCTGACTATCCTCAGGCAGAGACTTACTTTATTACAGTCTGTACCCACGAGCGGGAATGTCTGTTTGGTGAAGTTGTTGATGGTCAGATGAAACTCAATGATGTTGGGTTATTAGTGGCAGAAGAATGGCAAAAGTGTTTTGATGCTTGTTCTGATATGGACTTGCACCATTGGGTGATCATGCCTAATCATATTCACGGTATTGTTGCTACTGCTGATCCTGAAACTGAGGAAAGCTCTGACCCATCTAATATTGAGTCTGACCCGTCCCGATTATCTTCAGGTGATTATGAGTCTTCTCATTTCTTGCGCACCTGGATCAATTCCTTCAAAGAAGTAGCAGCAAGCCGCATCAATTCTCTTCGGAAACTACCCCATCAACCCCTCTGGCAACAAGAGTTTGACACACATTGCATTCCCCATCGGTTTGCCTTTCATACCTACCATCAATACATCAACACTAATCCTCATGCTTGGCATTGGGATAAATTACATCCAGATAGCCCAGCTCAGCCTTAACAATCCTGAACGACACGTTTCTGGTTTTTACACACTCTAAGGTTTAGATATTAAATCTATTTCAGGAGACATTACCCGGCGGCTCAAGGTCCTTCTGAATTTGGGGTCTAAATATTTGAGTTGAAGACTTTGCCATTTCTTCCAGTTACGGAACTGCTCTTCTTGTAATAACAGTGCCAAAGACGGCAACGACTCAGGCCAGGTTGGCCCTAATTCCTTTACCAGAAAATTACTCAAAATTGCCTCATC
The DNA here is from genome assembly GCA_937941595.1 of uncultured Acaryochloris sp. Lineage (GTDB taxonomy): Bacteria > Cyanobacteriota > Cyanobacteriia > Thermosynechococcales > Thermosynechococcaceae > Acaryochloris. The sequence continues at coordinate 2,029 of CALDHF010000230.1, forward strand.
TTGGAATAGTCCCAACAATTCCTGTAGCTTTCGAAAACCTTGGGTTTGAGCTTGATAGGATTTACCAAAAAATGGCGTAAAAAATTCTGACTGATACCGCACCCGCTTCATCTGCTTGCGCAAATCATGAAGATCAGGCCCTGCCGAAGCCAAAACATGATCCAGAGACTGATGATCGAGGCCTACGATAGGGTAAAGCTGTCCGTCAACCTTTTCAGTGGCTACTAACCAGCCTGGATGCAGAAAGAGTTGGCTGAGCAATGGCAATAGTATATCGGACACCACATCCAAAATTGGCCGCTCCGCATTAGTTTGAAATTGAGGCTGCCCCAACCACTGACCATAAGCAGAAACAAACTGGCGATAGTCTTTACTCTTAAAAAGTTTGGGAATTTGTGCAAACCGTTTCTTTCGGCGTTTATCAAGACGAAGCAATATTTTCTGAATCTGCTCTACTTCCTCAACACTTGTGTTAGTCAGCGTTAAGTAATGCTGGAACCAAAGTTGGAGAACGTCCAGATCGCGAACTTTACCCAATTGTTTGGCGATTTTAGTGACCTGGGAACGACGAGCCGCGACGGGCAGACAAATGGCAGGCTCAAATACATCAATGGCTGTTCTTAACCGCCGCATACCGACCCGCATCTGATGCAAATTTTCTGGATCTTGATCAGACAGCACCCCATCTTGATATTTTGTTGATTTTTTAAAGTGCTTCTGAATTGCCCGATAGGCTACCTCTCCTAAAGAACATCGAGAATCCAGCTTGGTGGCCTTGCCCATTTTAGGTGAGGCTGAAGTTGATACTTGAGTTTTCATAGGTGATTGCTCAAACTAAAACATAAATCAACGCAACAGTTCATTTTGTAAATTTTGATTAAAAAGATTAACTTTGAGTTGAATGATCCAGGCCATCAAATCTGAAAAAATGTTCTTTAATGTGAACGAAACATAACAATTATTGTCCAGCACAAAAAAACTGATATGCAAGGGTACAGAACTATCATGGATATTTACAGGAGCTTATTATTTCTCCTTGAGATTCCTATTTTAACCTTGATATAGCCTTGAAAAATTCACTTTTAAAAATCTAAAAATAACAGAAATGCCCCTCTTGGATTAGAGTAAGCAATCTCCATAAGAGCTGATATTTGTGAATATGAGCTTGATATAGAAGCTTGTCAAGCTTTCATTCTGAGTAAACTGCAAACTAGGTAGATTAAAACTAATGTGCTAAAAATTGAATCTTACCTAGCTTTAGATGTTTGTTGATGATTGCCGAGATTGTATTTTGAATTTCTATATATTGTTGTTGAAAAGTAGTTAAGAGGGTAAGTGAAGGTTTAGATTAGTTATGGCCAATATTTAAGTGTTTTTTGCTCTTTTTGAGTTGTTTCCACAGATTTTTAATATCTTTATAGGCTTGTAAAGAAGATATTTTTCCAGATGTTTCTAGAGCACAGATAAAACTGATTTTATGGCCAAATTCTTGAATATTTGCATTGAAAGCAAGATTCTCAGGCGTAAATTTCCCCTTATAGCGACTGCGGGGGTAGAAATACCGATACTTGCTATCAGAGCCTTTATCTGAGGGATAGGAGGAAGCCACTTTAATCGTATCTAGAGAAAATAGGAGATGCTGTATTGTAGCTAATTGAATTTTTTTTTGTCAGTCTTGATGATGAACATAATTGTTCAACCTGGATGATGGATCTCTTTACTATTTAGTTTTGATATCTATTGTGTTGGGCATACTTTATTGATCTTTTAACCTCCTCTTTACTTTAATCAGATATTCTCCAACGGAATGTAGAATATCAATACTTATTCAAGTGTGGTTAGGGAGAATGATTACCCATGTTTCTGAAGCATAAATCGATGAATTTATTTCGCTATGTTTCCCTAGCTATTTTGGTCGCTAGTGTTTCTGCTTGTACTGGAGGTGAAACCTCGAATAATGGCAATAGCAGCTCTTCTGGTGCTGACTCTGATCTATCAGGCAAGATCACTATCGATGGTTCCAGCACCGTCCTGCTGATTTCTGAAGCAATGGCTGAAGAATTCCAAGCAGAGAATAAAGGGGTTCAAGTCACCGTTGGGAAATCAGGTACCGGGGGTGGGTTTAAAAAATTCTGTGCAGGCCAAACTGAGATTTCGGATGCTTCCCGGCCGATCAAAAAGAAAGAAATTGACTTATGTGCCCAAAATAATGTCGAGTACATTGAAGTTCCAGTGGCTTTTGACGCCTTATCTGTCGTTGTCAACAAAGAGAATGATTGGGCTCAGTGCATGAAGGTAGACGAACTCAAGACGATCTGGGAAAAAGGTGCCCAAGGCAAGATCAACAAGTGGAACCAAGTCAATCCTAAGTTCCCGGATGCACCCCTCACCCTGCTAGGTCCAGGAACTGATTCAGGAACCTTTGATTACTTCAACGAAGCGATCACCGATGAGGAAGGGAGCCGAGGTGACTTTGCCACTAGCGAAGATGACAACACGATTGTACGAGGGGTTGCTGGTGACAAAAATGCCATGGGGTATTTTGGTTACGCTTATTACGAAGAGAATAAAGGCACGCTGAAAGCAGTTGAAATCGATGGGGGTGATGGATGTGTTGCGCCCAGTGATACAACGGTTTTAGATGGCACCTATGCTCCTTTGGCCCGCCCGCTATTCATTTATATCAGCAAGAAGGCAATCGAGCGTCCTGAAGTGAAGGCATTCGTCGAATACTATATGGATGCTGAGAATAAAGAACTAGTCGGTGATGTGGGCTATTTCCCCTTGCCCGATGAGGTTTATACCAAAGCCCTAGCTCGTGTGCAAGAAGGTAAAACGGGAACCGTCTTTCCTGAGGGCAAAACCGTTGGTGTCAAGCTAACGGACGTGCTTTAAAGTGAGCAAATAGTTGGGGAATCTGGGTTGAGTGTATGGCTCTAGCCAGATTCCCTGTTTAGGTCCAAATCGCTTATTCCATCTTGTATTGATTATGCATACTGAACCCAACTCACTGCCCCCGCCTAACGACTCGAAAATGTGGCGGCCCAAACGGGGCGTTAGTATTTGGTCTGAGCGGTTGGTCAAATATTTGTTTGCTTCCTTTGCTCTTATTTCTGTTGTCACCACTATTGGTATTGTAGGCACCTTAATCTTTGAGACCTTTGAATTTTTTAGAGAGATTCCCTTTTTCCGGTTTTTGACGGATACGCAATGGACGCCTCTATTTAGTGATCAGTTTGGCATCTTCGTTTTGATTAGTGCCACATTTATGACGTCGTTGATCGCTTTATTGGTTGCTTTACCCATTGGGTTGTTGGCCGCCATTTGTTTGAGTGAGTATGCCTCCCCCAAGATGAGGAAATGGTTGAAGCCAGCGTTGGAAATCCTGGCTGGTATCCCTACCGTCGTCTATGGATATTTTGCGCTGCTGTTTGTAACTCCCCTCTTGCAATCTATTGTGCCTGGCCTCAAGATCTTTAATTCCTTGAGTGCGGGTTTAGTGATGGGGTTTGCGATCATGCCGTTGGTGGCATCATTGAGTGAAGATGCCATTTATGCGGTCCCCCAGAGTCTGAGACAAGGATCTTATGCTTTAGGCACCACTAAGCGAGAAACGGTGACAGGAGTTGTCTTGCCTGCTGCCCTATCTGGGATTGTGGCTTCCTGTGTGTTGGCGATCTCGCGAGCAGTGGGAGAGACTATGATTGTGACGGTTGCCGCTGGAGCCTCCCCTGTATTGACCTTGGACCCACGGGTGTCGGTGCAAACCATGACCTCCTTTATTGTCCAAGCAACATTTGGCGATAATCCAGTCGGTACGATTGGCTATAAGACGCTATTTGCCGTGGGGATGACGCTATTCCTGATCACCTTTGTGCTAAATATTTTTAGCTTCTGGTTTGTCCGCCGTTTCCAGGAGAAATACGAATGACTCTATCTTCGAATCCTAGAGATTTATCAGATTTGCAGGGTGATGCAAATTCGCAATTTAAGCCAAATTTGCGCTCTCGATATCGATTAGATCGAGCCTTTGAACTATTAACCTGGTTAGCGACCCTGATCAGTCTGATTGTTTTGGTAACCCTGTTATTTGACGTCATCGGTGATGGGGCTGGCAGCCTTAACTGGGACTTTTTGACGAGTCCACCTTCCCGGAGAGCGGCTAGGGCCGGTTTATGGCCGGCCTTAGTGGGTACGGTTTGGTTGCTAGGGATTACGGCGGTTGTGGCCTTCCCGATAGGGGTGGGGTCAGGTATCTTTTTAGAAGAGTTTGCCCCCGATAATTGGTTTACCCGGTTAATTGAAATTAATGTTGGCAACTTAGCGGCGGTCCCATCAATCGTTTACGGCCTTTTGGGACTCACTGTTTTTGTGGATATCCTCCGTCCCATTACAGGGGGAACCAGTGTGTTGGCAGGGGGGTTAACCCTGGCACTGCTGATCTTGCCCATTATTATTGTGAGTACCCGAGAAGCCTTGCGAGCGGTTCCCAGCAGTCTACGTCAAGGAGGATTTGCTTTGGGGGCGACTCGCTGGCAAGTGATTCGTGACCTGGTCTTTGCTCAATCTCTACCGGGTATTTTGACGGGAACTATTTTGGCCCTATCGCGGGCAATTGGTGAGACGGCTCCGATTTTGGTGGTCGGTGCTGCAGGCTATATTGCCTTTACTCCACCGCTATCGTTAGAGGGGCTGCAATCGGATTTTACGGCGTTACCCATTCAAATTTATGTTTGGATTTCCCGTGCTAAAAAAGATTTCGAACCTATTGCTGCTGGAGGTATTGTTGTGCTGTTGGTGGTGTTACTGTTGATGAATACTTCGGCTATTCTCTTGCGCAATAAGTTCCAAAATAAAAAGTTGTGATATTTGTTGTGCCCTTTTAGCAGCACTGCATACATACGCTTCTCTTGTCTTGTTAACCTGGGAATAAACTAAATTCTTTATGCTTAGAGAATAATAGATGTTCTCTGCACTGATAATCTAGTGGATGCTGATCTATGACCAATCTTGCTAATCCATACAGGACTGCCGATTCCATGCCTCTTACTGACGGACCTGCTTTAAAAATGGAAGGTGTTTCCGTTTACTACGGGGCGATACCCGCTGTGCGTGAGGTCTTTCTAGATATCCCTGCCCATAAAATTACGGCGTTTATTGGTCCTTCGGGTTGTGGGAAAAGCACGGTGTTGCGATGCTTCAACCGAACGAATGATTTAATCCCTAGTGCCAAGGTGCAGGGCAATGTCTTTTTTCGGGGGGTCAATCTCTACAGCAAGAAAGTAGATCCTGTAGAAGTGAGACGCCGCATTGGCATGGTGTTTCAAAAGCCCAATCCCTTTCCCAAGTCCATTTATGAAAATATTGCCTTTGGGGCTCGCATTAATGGCTATCAAGGCAATATGGATGAGCTTGTGGAAACCTCTCTACGTAGGGCTGCTATTTGGGATGAGGTGAAGGATAAGCTTAAGAATAGCGGGCTATCCCTGTCTGGTGGTCAACAGCAGAGATTGTGTATTGCGCGTGCGATCGCAATTCAACCCGAAGTCATTCTCATGGACGAACCCTGCTCAGCCCTTGATCCGATTTCTACACTACGGATCGAAGAGTTGATGCAAGAATTAAAAGAGCAATACACCATTGTGATTGTCACCCACAATATGCAACAGGCTTCCCGCGTCTCGGACAAGACCGCCTTTTTTAATGCTGAAGCCACTGACCAAGGCGGCAAGCTAGGGTATCTAGTAGAGTTTAATGACACCGTCACCATCTTTACGAATCCAAAGCAAGACTACACCCGTGACTACGTCTCGGGTCGGTTTGGATAGTGAGTAGTTCGCCAATATCCCTTTCAATATTCCATCAACTGGCTTTTGGAGCGACACCCAAAACTAGTGCCTAACCTATGAGAGTTTCAGTTTCCTGGCGCTGACCTGAGAGGTGGCTGAGTCTCAAGACAACTTTTCTGATCCGCACGCTCACATCACTGATGCGGTCACTTTTTCTCCCGAGTCTCGGACTCAATACCCCAAGGCCGTTCCCTCGCCCCGTGGATCAGCTGATCCCTGGAGTTCATCCTCTGGAGTCACCTCGATAATATTGGCATTACCCCACTGAGAGCGCATTTGAATTTCATGTCCCCGTTGTCGAAGATTATCTAAAATTTCAGGTGGACGCTTGCCCCTTTTTTCAATTTGTAAGGGGGTTGGTCGCCATTGGTGATGCAGTTTGGGAGCCTCGATAGCGGTGGCCACATCCTGGTCAAACACCATCACATTCAAGATCAGTTGGAGAACGGTCGTAATAATCGTGCTGCCCCCCGCTGCTCCAGTTACCAGCCTTAACTGACCCTGTTCTGAGACGATGGTGGGGGACATGCTAGACAGGGGTTTTTTCATCGGTGCGATCGCATTGCGTCGATTTCCGATTAGCCCAAAGGCATTGGGTACTCCTGGTGCCGTCGCAAAATCATCCATCTCGTTGTTAAGAACAATGCCTGTACCGGGAACCACGACCCCTGCTCCAAAGCCCAGATTGAGGGTGAAGGTTAGACTGACGGCATTGCGATCGCGATCAATCACATTTAAGTGACTGGTATCATTCGACTCGGATTGCAACCGCTTCAAGATGCGTTCATCCGCAGCCTTTACCTGTTCCGGGGGACGGGCTTGAGCGGGTTTAATCTCTTGCAGGCGACGACGGGCATACTCTGGACTAATCAACGTATTAACAGGGACGTCGACAAAATCTGCATCTCCTAAATACTCGGCCCGGTCGGCATAGGCAATTTTCATCGCCTCTGCCAACGTATGTAAATAATCAGCGTGATCTGGGCTAGAGGGAAATTGATTCCACAGGGTGAGCATCGTCAAGATCTGAATCAGATGGGTCCCTCCCGAAGAGGGCGGTGGCATCGAACAAACTCGTACCTGAATTACCTCTCCGCAAAGAGGCGTTCTCCAAGTGGGTGCATAGGTTTTCAGATCCAATAGTGAAATCAAACCCTCGTTGCGGTCCATATCTTGGGCAATAGCTACGGCTAAGGGACCCGTATAAAAACTCTGAGGATCCTGGGCCAGACTGCGCAAGGTCTTTGCCAAATCCTTTTGAACCAAGCGATCGCCAACTTTAAAGGGCTGACCTGCCTTCAAGAAGATCTTTGAGGCAGCAGGGTTAGCAGCTAGGACCTTTTGCCGGAGGGTGATGACACGGTGGGTGCGATCGTTAACCACAAACCCTTGATCTGCTAATTGAATCGCAGGTTTCATCAGCGTCTCCCAAGGTAGGCGACCATATTTCTGATGGACAGCATACAATCCAGCGACTGTTCCTGGCACCGCCACTGCTCG
>CALDHF010000231.1 GCA_937941595.1 uncultured Acaryochloris sp.
CTTGTTGGAGGGTTTTGAGAACAACTACATGGCCATCCCGCCAGGCAATAAAGGTGTTATCTCCAGTCCCCAACGGTTTGAGAATCCGATACTGACCGATCTGTCGCCAAACTTTCAGGGGCAGTCCACAATCTGCACAAACCAAGGAGCCTTTGTTAACGGGTAAAGTTTGGCAGTTTGTCGCGGGATGAGTGCCGTCATCTGAACAAGGATAACGACAGCTTCGCTGTTCATCTTGGGGATTTTTGGGAAATGGGTTTTTGCCCACGACCCAAAACTGCTGATCCGAACTTCTTTTTTGATGGATATCGGTAGGGGAGGCGGCAACCGCCTCTAAGGGTTGTTCAGATAAAACTGAGGCTGCTCCTGGGTGTGGAGCGGTCATCTCCATAATATCGGGTTGACCGTGACTAGACTCCACAGAACCCTTTTCATCAATATGGATTTGAATGTTGGGGCCAGAACGCGCTAGACGCATGATGTTGCCATCAGCAAGCGGGGCTTGATGGACCCGTTTACCATCCAGATAGGTCCCATTGGTACCAATATTTACCACTTCCCATTGGGTCCCTGTTTGGCGGAGTTCAACATGGTAGCGAGAGACAACCGCACTATAAAGTACGACATGGTTGTCCACAGCTCGACCAATGCGGATAACTGGATCTTGTTCAAAACTCCAACTTTGAACCGGAGTCGATTGGACAGGATGTAGGAGTGTTAGGGTAATCACGTTATCAATTTAGTTGGAATAGAAAAGTGACTAGGTTACCTTTGCCAAGAGCAATGCGGTCACCTGGACGGAGACGGTGTCGAGTGCCTGGCAACAACGGAATGTTATTGATGTAAGTACCATTGGAGCTACCCACATCTTCTATGAAATAATGGCCCCCTTCGACTCGAATATCTATATGACTACGAGAAGCAACTTCAGCATTCGGAAAACCTGAAACATCGATATCCGGGGGAACGCGATTATTAGGCTTGCCAATACGGATTAAATTCAAGTGTAGAGGTAAATCTAGCACTGTGTTCGTTTGAATATGAACTAACTGCACAGTCTGTTGCTGCAGTTGGGTTTCAGGATTGCCAGCGTTGGAGGGGCCAGAGTAAATAGGGGGTATGGCATCCGGACTGTCCTGAGCAAGCCGCTCGTCAGCCATCAAGGGAACGTCAGGCACTTCAGATTCAGAAGGCAAGGAGCCGATGGCCTCTGGCGGGTCTCCGGCCATCGGGGCTGAGGACATCAAGTCAGGCATGACTAATGGATCGGGCGGTTGAGGCTCGGGGAACACAAAGGGATTGTCTACAGACGATAGGGCCGGGTCAGGCTCTGATGAGTCTGCGGTCAGGGCAATGATTTCATCTAATTCACTATGTTCTTCTGTGAGATTAAAACCGCATTGACCACAAAATTGGGCACCCAGTTGCATAGAGGCACCACATTTAGGACAGCTACTCGTTGCAGGCAACTCTGCTTGGCAGGCCTCACAATTGGCTATATTATCAGCATTTTGGTGAAGACAATTGGGACAAATAATCATAGTTTGTGGCGTATTTCCCCGTTTAATTCCCCTGGTTATTATGAGATTAGGTTGATGAATAGGGTATACCGAATAGGGCTAAAAAAATATATCAACAGATCTCTCGAGATACGTCATCTTGAAAGGCGTTTGCAGACATTTTAAGATGCTGCTTTTCACATAGTACACGAGATAATCATGGCTACTCTGGCCTTCAGCGATGGGGGATTAGCCCATACCTTAATCGCCCAAAGACAATTTGGCATGAACTTTCACCATCAAGTGTACCCAATTGTTCAACTCGATCTGATCTTCAGGTTTCAGACTAATTTGACTAGAAATTAGCAGTTGATTTCGTCATTTATACGTAATCCTGTAAAACCTCCCCCGCAGCAGCATCAAGCAACCAAGAGAGCTGACCGTTAACAGGCTTGATTAATCGAGCTGGGAATTGAGCAGCATCGGCTTGCTGGGCAAAAATTTGGGTTAAGGCTTCTTGCTTATTGGCACCTGTGATCAAAAATAGGATGCATCGAGCTTGATTGAGCACAGGTAGGGTTAATGTAATCCGGGGTTGACCGTCTTTGCTGCCAACGGTGACATTGCGATCGCAAACCTGTAGCGCCTCTGTATGGGGGAACAGACTAGCAGTATGGCCATCGGGTCCTAAGCCCAGTAAGACAATATCAAAGCACGGAAATTCTGCGGCTCCAGTGCCAAAGAAGGCCTGCAATTGCCGATCATAGATTTGAGCGGCCTCCTGGGGATCTTTAGGCTGAGTGGGCATGGGATGAATATTTTCAGGTGGAATAGCCACCTGATTTAACCAGGCATTCGCAGCCATCCCGGCATTGCTCTGAGGGTCTGAGATCGGGACATAGCGCTCATCTCCCCAGAAAATATGGATATTCTGCCACGGTAAATTTTGGGTCGCGAGCTGTTCGTATAACGGCTTGGGTGTATTGCCACCTGCTAAGGCGATGGTACAGCGTCCTCGTTCTGCGATCGCACGTTTGATTTCGACTAAGGTCAGTTCCAAAGCTCGCGTAATCAACTGGGGTCGATCCGCAAAGACTTCAACATGGGGGGTCATAATTTACTCCGGCTGCCGAAGAACAGGTCAGTTTTAACAGTTAAAACCTGAGGAGGAGTGGCATCAGGTGGATAAATAAAGTCCACATTTACCAACCGACGTTCCTCTGGTTTCAGATTCAGGGTGATCAGAGACTTACTTTTTTGGCCCTGCTTTTGGACCAGGTGAAAGTAACGCAACTGTGAATTGCCTTGATCATCCTTATATCGCACTCGTACCGTACCGCGAAAAAAGACTGGCGCCGCCTTTGATCGCCAAAAATTAAGACCTGCTCCCTTCTGGTCATGTTTGCGAGGTGTTTGGATGGCAATATCCACCTGCCGCTTTTGCTGACTGGGGTTATAAAGGGGCAACGTTAAATCGTAATGGACACCATAATTTCCATGGGCGAGATATGCCGTATCAGGATAGCGCACTAGCATGGGTGCACTTTGCACTTGTCCCGTACCAAAGGTTCCCCTCTGTAAGGTACTAAGACCATAGGCAAAGGTCCGACCCGGCTTAGGGATCGTTAACTGTTTGCTCTTAGGATCATCCATAATTTGGGATTGCCATAGGGATCCCCGACTCACCCCTGCCACTCGACCATAGAAAAAAGGATCCGTACTCTGATTCAAAGCAGAAGGTGGTTTATCCCGAGGTGAAAGCAATTTGCCATTAATCAGAAGCTGCTCCCACTCTTTTTTAGTCGGAATATTTTCAGAGCCATCGGCATTCCGGGACGCCAACATCGCCATGCTGGCGACATAAACAGGTCCGTTACTTTGCAGATGAGCCAGGGTAGAGCGAGTGTTAGAAGATGAAGCTGTAATGCGCGGTCGCTTTTTGGCTGAAAGTGCATTGGCTTTCTGGGTTTTGGGTCCCCTTATCGGTCTTTTAGATTTAGAGATGCGAGGCAGAGGAACGGGCAAATTCATCAACATCTGGCTTTGGCCCGGGCGTAAATAGATAACAGGAGGCCAGTGAGTTTGCCGACGTCCCCTCAGAACGAGATCTACAACCCGTCCACCGGGGCCAGAGAAGGTCTTACCGAGATCATTACTGACCTGAGGCGGCAAGGCAATGTAAGGAGCATCCGGGGTTCCCAAGAACGTCGCCGATTGCAAGACTTTGATGGTAACAGTACGGGTGCGACTGGGATTGTATAGCAAAATTCCTTTATAGGGGGTTGGGGTATCATCGGGACGATTCGTTTTGGCGACATGGTGAGCGAAGATATCAAATCGACCATTAAAAGTAAAATTGAGATGGGCCTCTGGCTGACGCTTGCCCCGAGGTGGAAAAGTAGACAGCAAAATCCCGGATCGTCTAACCACCTCAGGACTATTGCTATTGAAGACAGGAATCGTATTCAGTCTGCCTGGGAGAGAGCGAAATTCAACGCCTTGGCGAAAGGCTTGCCGATTAAGACCGCGGGGAGTAGATGGCGATCGAGACGATTGGGCAACTAAAGAATCTTGCGGGAGCGGCGATGCAGATTGGACCTGAGAGACAGAAGATATAGAGGGTGCTTTAACAGATAAACTAGGGTTTTGCAACCATACCAAAATCGTAAACAGAGGGGGCATTCCGCTTCTTTTGCAAAGACATCAAACTAAAGAGACATCGAGAATCCTTTTTATGTCAAGGCCTCAATTTCCCCCACAATTATAGCTCAGAATATTTAGTGATCGTACTAGCTTTGAATCTGGGCATTTCACCTAACCTTTCTAATATCTGCCAAGTGTATATGGGCAGACTAATATTGATTTTATGGCATTGATTTTTCAATGGCAATCTCATTCCCCGTACTTATACAACAATTCTAAGACTACTTAATCTATCAAAATAAATCATAAATCAAGAAAAAGACACATATATCGACAACAATTTCTTCTTGATTAATTTCTAGTTAGTTTTGATGCTTTTATCTCCATATTGCGTGAATAAAAATCAGCCATCACGCTGCTACTTCTAACTGTCAAGAGTAATCTTCAAATTTCTATTTCTAGAATATTTTTATATACTGAATCCATTTTCATGAATTCAATCTATCTCGAAAAATACTTGGGATTGCCATCAATATCTATGGAGATGGATAC
>CALDHF010000232.1 GCA_937941595.1 uncultured Acaryochloris sp.
CAAGAAGCTAGTTCGCCGTTACTTTGCAACTTTGGATATTGAGAATCCGCAAGTGGCACATCGCATTTGTCAACTCATTCCTGCGCAATGCCCGTTTGAAAGAGATGTAATGCTCTTTGGCCATCAGTTGTTTCATGTTCCCCCCATGTGCAAGATCAACCCTGCTTATGATGAGTTTGTTGAACTTCGCTTTCAGGCTTTAGTATTCTTAGCCGATCAGTGTGGAGAAGATGTGAGCCAGTATTGCTAATCAGTACATAGGCGTGAACAACAGCTTCGTCTCCTTAGGTTCGACTTCCCTCAGCCTTTGGGCCAGATACTGAAATGGGATTAACGAGAACTGCTACCTAGGATGAGTAGGCTCAGAAAGGAGCCGCTGTTCCATAAGCTATGTAACAGCATTGAAGACAATAAATTTCGAGACCGCGAATACACAAACCCCAAGACACACCCCAAGACCGTCAGGGGTAGGATATCAGCTAAATTGAGATGGGCGATCGCAAACACGATACCGCTGACACCAATAGCCCCCCACATGGGTAGATATCGGGTCAAAGACGTCAAGAAAAATCCCCGAAATAGAATTTCTTCAAAGAAAGGGGCAAGTCCAGCCACCATCACAAACAAGAGACTCGCCGTCACTGGGTCATGGCTTTGGATAATTAGCTCTAATAACGGATTTCCCCCGCCTTGATCACCCAATATTTTTTGATTGAGGAGGGCGATTAAAATCACCAATGGCAAGGCCACAAAATATCCACTCAGTCCCCACAACAGCCAGTTGCCTCGCCAGCGAATCCTCAACCATTTAAAGGGAGTGGAAAGAAAGGGCTTCAAGGACCAAATCAGGATCGAGAGGCCCACAACCACCAAGACTGCATAGTTAATAAAGGCAAAATAAGCCTGAGGTCTAGCCCCTAAACTCGTAGGTTGAATGCCCAAGACATAAATGAGCACGGGAATGGATAAGCTGACTCCAAAAAATGCAATGAACCAGAGGACCATGACTTGCCAAATGGTTTCAACTGGCCAGAGGACGGATTTGGCCAGTCCGGTTTGGGCAAGATAGACGTCTGCTTCATCGACCGTGGTGGACTCTGCTGTCATTACACCCTCTTGCTCCTCACCTACACCAGGCTGGGGTTGGGGAGATCCTGACGGGGATAACTGAAACTGACGCCGTCTGAGCCAGGTGCGGACCAGCCAAACCAGCAAAATAATGATGCCCGCAGCATTGCCGACCAGGGTTAAGCCATTAATCGCAACGACTCGCACCAGGGCATTACTAGCCACCGCTTGTCTGTCAATTTGCAAGGTGGTCAGGTCGTCTTGGCGCTGGGCCAGGGTATAGAGACGTTCTAAAGCTGTGTCTCGGAACCAGCCCTTGAGCTGGGATTGCAATACTTGTTGGGCGTTGGGTAAGAGTTGGGGCGGATCACTCCAGAGGCCCATAAGCACGGGGGCTGTTGCTGAGGCTGCATTGTCTGAGGTTTGCGTATCGGTGGTTAGGGGAGACCAAGTTGCGATCGCATCTTCGGTTTGTTCCGCCTCCACTAGCAATAGCCCAATCCGGAGATCCAGCTCATCCCGAAAACGGCTGCGACTTTGTTTCTGGGCAGTTGGGGCTTGTGAGTCCGATCCAGAGGTCTCAGCCTCAGCTTTTTCTAAGCGGTCCAAATCAACCTGTACAGACGTCCGCACTTGCCGATAGGTTTTGAGGGCAGCAGCAACCGGATCAGACTCTAGCAAAGGATTAGGAACAATTTTATCCTGTCCGTTCTCCTCTAAGACTGGCTGCCATTCCGAGGCCTGCAATAGCAAATCACTCTGGTAAAGATTAAGCTGGCTTTGGGCTTTGGGCTGGTTCCAACTGCCAATCAGTTCGACACCCACTAGAAAGGTGACAATCACCGTCAGGATCATCAATAGCAAGCGATACCGCTCACTGTGGTGCTTTTGCTCATTCGCCATGCAGAACCTCTTTCCTTAAGCAGCCCGACTCAATACATTGTCAGCCTTGGTCAAAACCGAATAAACAGCTTTCTTATCCTAATCCTTGATTGACCGTTCCCAGGGTACACCGAAAAAATTGATCATCTTCAGGATTTGATGCCCAACGACAGTCTGAACAGGTTAGAATTCTTCTGGCTTCGGCATAGACCTGCTGGAAGCAGATGGAGGCTATCTTCAATTAGCCATCCTTTGTAAATAATGGAGGTCAAGTCCCTGGCTACTCGCGTAATAATGGTTCGGCATGGCGAAAGCACTTTCAACGTGGAAGGTCGAGTCCAAGGTCACTTAGATAAATCCTCCTTGACCGAGAAAGGATTGGCAGATGCTCGCCGAGTCGGACAGGCATTAACAGACATCAGCTTTGATGCCATTTACTGTAGTCCTTTGCAGCGAGCGGGACAAACGGCTGCCGCTATTCAGCAGGAAATTGGGGCTGGTTCTGCCCCCCAAATCCAGGTTTTAGAGGGGTTGATTGAGATTGGTTTACCTCTATGGGAAGGCCTGCTGTTTGAGAAAGTCAAATCGGACTTTCCTGAACAATATCAATGCTGGAATCAGGCGCCTGAACAGTTATGCATGGAGTTATCGGGTCCCAACGGCAGCCAATCTTTTTACCCGGTGCCAGCTCTTTACGAACAAGCCCAAAACCTTTGGCAGCAAATCCTGCCTCAGCATGTTGATCAAACTATTTTACTGGTGGGTCATAGCGGCATTAATCGGGCTTTGCTCAGTACGGCCTTAGGATTGACCCCCGATCGCTATCAGCGCCTCCAACAGGCCAACTGCAACATTAGTATCCTTAATTTCCCCGATGGGCTAAAGCAAAAACCCCAGCTAGAAGCCTTAAACGTTACGGATCATTTAGGGTTACCTATCCCCAACTGGTGGCGACACTATCGCGGTTTGCGCTTAATCCTAGTACGCCACGGAGAGACGGATTGGAATCGTCGAGGTCAGTTCCAAGGACAAATTGATGTCCCTCTCAATGACAATGGCCGCCAGCAGGGTCAACAGGCTGCTGAGTTCCTTAAAGAGACTCCCATTGATTTTGCTATTAGCAGTTCCCTGGCGCGCCCCAAAGAAACAGCAGAATTGATCTTAAATAATCACCCCCAAGTGTCATTAGACCTCTCTGACCCGCTTTGGGAAATTAGCCATGGCACTTGGGAAGGTTGTTTAGAATCTGAAATTGAGGACCAATACCCCGGTGAGCTAGAACGCTGGCGAACCATGCCCGAAAAAGTACAAATGCCAGAAGGAGAAAACTTGCAGCAGGTCTGGGATCGAGCGATTGCGGCCTGGGATGAGATTGTGGCCACCGCTCTAAGGACGGGGAAACCAGAGCAAACTGGATTAGTCGTAGCCCATGATGCTATTAACAAAGTGGTGCTGTGCCATGTCGCGGGTTTAGGACCAGAACATTTCTGGTGCTTTAAGCAAGGCAATGGAGCAGTGAGTGTCATCGATTTTGATGCAGAGGGCAAACCCATTTTGCAAGCGATGAACATTACCAGTCATTTAGGAGGGGTATTAGATCGAACTGCGGCGGGAGCTTTATAACGTTTGCCTTGACGAATCATGCTAAAGGGCAAGGGAAGGGATGGAGATGACACAAGAACGACTTAGACAAGTACGCGTGTTGGATCCCCTTTCCCAGGTTGACCGGGTCGCCGATGTCTTGATTGAAGCAGGACAGATTGTAGAGATTTCTGCCCCTGAAGAGAGACCTGCCCAAGACGATATTGAAGAACGAGACTGTACGGGGTTAGTGTTGGCCCCTGGATTAGTCGATTTATATAGCCACTCCGATGAGCCGGGGTTTGAGACCCGAGAGACGTTAGCGTCGCTGACGGCATCTGCGCTCGCAGGCGGTTTCACGCGCTTGACTTTGCTCCCAGATACCTTGCCTGTTCTTGATCATGGGGATGGTCTAGCCCGACTACAAGCCCAGCTCCCTCCGGATTTACCCCTACAGGTACAGGCTTGGGGAGCGATTACTCAAAACTTAGAGGGGCAGCAGCTCGTTGAATTTGCGGATTTGATCCAAGCTGGGGTGGTGGGTTTTAGTGATGGCTGCTCTCTCCAAAATCCAATGCTGGTCAGACGGTTATGTGAGTATCTAGAAGCTGAGTCCGTTCCTATTGCTCTATGGCCTTGTGATCCAGCTTTAGCGGGAAAAGGAGTGATTCGAGAAGGGGTAGATGCCCTGCGCTTGGGACTTTCCGAGGCTCCGACGATGGCCGAGACGTCTGTATTAGCAGCCCTCCTGGAAATTGTGGCTGAAATCAAGACCCCGATTCATATCATGCGGGTATCAACAGCCCGGAGTGTGGACCTGATCAAAGCTGCGAAAGAGCGGGACTTGCCGATCACCGCGAGTACTACCTGGATGCATGTGTTGGGCAATAGCCAATCCCTCCATACCTATGATGTCAATTGGCGATTGGATCCCCCGGTGGGCAATGTCTCAGACCAAGAGGCTTTGATTCAGGGATTAGAAGCTGGAATTGTGGATGCGATCGCAATCGATCACCACGCCTATACCTACGAAGAAAAAACGGTCCCCTTCAGCGCGGCCCCTCCGGGTGCTATTGGCTTGGAACTGGCCCTGCCGCTGCTCTGGCAAACTTTGGTTTCGACTAACCGCTGGTCAGCGCTAACCCTTTGGGAAAAATTGAGTACTGCTCCTTGCCACTGTTTGGGCCAGCCTCCGCCATCGATGCAACCGGGGCAACCCGCAGAGATGATTCTGTTTGACCCCCAACAGTCTTGGCAAGCCGATGCTCACACCCTCAAATCTCTAAGTGCCAACACCCCTTGGCAAGGACAAACCTTAACGGGACGAGTCTTGAAAACCTGGCATCCGCATAATTAGATCCGTTAGAGTATCTGTAAGAGTCTTTAGGGGGAATCTCAGGACTCTTTAGGTCTCTACTCTGAGCTGAGGGCAAAAGAAATGTGTATTTGCATCAATTGCCACTTCGTTGATCAATGTATTACCTATCACGCAGTGGAAGCACAGCATCAACAGCCTCATCTGACCCAGGCTCCCACGTTTGAACCCCAGGAACCCACCATCAACGTCAATATTCGCAACACCACGGACGAAATTGAGATGGAGTGGGATGTCGTTGGCTGTGCTAGTTTTCAAGAAGAGGCGGGAAAATGGTCTTTGTTAAGACCTGGCGAGCTAGTCCCGACCTAAGATTTTAGAGAAACCTACGGGTATGACTGGCCGGATCAAGGCCCTAGAGCTGTATCAAGGGCGGATGTAGGAGCACACCATATCTTCTAGAACGTTAACTTGAGCTGCAAAAAACTCTGGTTGAAAGTTAAACATGCAGTAATGGGTCGCCATGCCATCTAAGGTACTGACCAGCATGCGGGCAAAAATGGGGGCAGATAGATCCGGGATAATTTGTCC
>CALDHF010000233.1 GCA_937941595.1 uncultured Acaryochloris sp.
TACAACCCGTGCTGTCTGACCCGCTGGTCCATTGATAGACACTGTTGGCGCAGTACTGTTGTAAGTACCCACACCCCCTGCACCCAGACCGTTCACGTTCAGATCAACCGCAAGGGCAGGATCTTGATCCTGGGAAGCCAAGGCCTGAGAACCGCCCTGATTGCCAGTCCCTTGGAGTTGACCCGTTGCAGTGGTCCCATCTGCGAAGGTGACCGTAAAACTTGAGCCAATCAGTTCGGCACCAGAAATGCCACCGACATCCCAAATGGGGTTGGAACCACTATCTAGAATGCTTTTGTTGGCGCCAGCAATGGAGTTAGGATCCATATCTACTGAAAAGCCAAGGGTTTCTCCCGACTGGAACCCACCATCGACACCATCATCAAAGAGGAGTTGTAATCCTTCAAACCCTGCTGTTCCTCCAGCCCCAACATAGGACGAATTGCTGGGAGCAACTACACCCGTAGAGTCATTGGTATCAATGGTCAATGCTTTAGAAACCAGATCACCAGCTTCGCCAAAGGGGTCAAAGACACTGTCAGGATAGAGGGCGTTGGTTACATCAATATCCACTTGAGCAATGTTCTTATTCCCCGTATTGGTGATTTCGAAGGAATTGCTGCCAAAGTTGGAGATTTGTATATTGTCGTTGTCAGCGGTAACCCCTAAAGTTGCGGCTCCACCCGTTCCTGATGTTGTTTCTTCTTCGATAGTGACTGTAGCAGAAGAGGTGCCAATCTGTGCGTTAGAACTCACATTCGTGATGTTAACGGTAAAGGCTTCGTCAGTTTCTGCGATCGCATCCTGGAGAATATCAATCAGGAACGTCGCATCAGAAGAGCTACCTGCAATGGTGACTGTATCTGTATAGGTCCCGGTTTGAGCATCAAACGTTGCTGTCGGAGAGAGGTATTCGTAGTCTTCCTCGGCAGTCGCTGTACCTGGTGTAATCTCAAACGTCACCTCAACGGTTTCATCGCTAGGTACCGTCAGATTTGTCAGGAGCGAAATCTGCACCTGGCCATCAGTTTCATTCACGGTATAAGGACCACCGACAATGGAAACTTCGGGTGTTGTCGACGGTCCATCGTCCATTTGCAAAATTTCAATCCCGTTGATCAAGGGATTCTCAACACCATGAAGAAACTCAAGGTTAAGGGTTCCATCTGTAACTTCGACGGTGGTGTGTATTACACCGCCAACTAAATGGCCGAATTGGCTAGACAAATCGATATTATCAACCGTACTGAGTACATTACCTTCGATCGCCACATCAAATACCCGCTCTCCTGGGTCGTTAGTACCATCAAAGCCATTCCCCATGTAAAGCCGAACGTTGTAGGTTCCCTCTGTGGGTACATCAAAGTCCCACTGCATTTCAGACCCACCAGTCTGGTCCCAGCGTTCTGAATCGAAGATGGCACCCGGTGTGGTGTCAAGAACAGTTGGACCAGGCTCTACAGCAGGGAATGAGGCTGTGCTATTGCTGCCAGGATCTATAAGGAATGCGCTATTGTTCCCAGCTGTATCTGCTGACCAAGCGAGACCACCATCTATCGCCGCAATTTCCGGCCCACCAGCGTTCACACGATAGAGAACGACGCCTGATGGCGAGGAATCACCCGTCGCCGTCACCTCAATATCATCAAAGATAGCTTGAAATGTATTGGCAGTAGGTTGGCCATTATTAGAAGAGAGCAGACCTATGGCTAGACCACTATTTTGTCCCTCTACCGTATAACTGCCTAGAATTGCCTCCAGCACAGCTGTCCCACTCAGATCGAGAGAGGTACCCGATACCGTTGTGGTTTCGTCATCACCTGTTTCATAGGTAATAGTCGGTGTCGCTGTGGCTGCTGTGGGGTCAACCTCCAACTCCAAGAAAATCTTTTGGTCGGGGGGGACATCAAAAAGCCCATCAGCCTGGATGAAAGATGACGCTATAACGGTGTCGTTATCCTCAAGTAGAATCTCTATTTCACCCTGAGCAGCCGGAGTTGCCACTAGCTTGAGATAGCTGCTCTGATCTCCAGTGCCAATATAACCACCAATCTGCTGAAAAGGCCCAGTCAGGGCGGATGCAGGGTTAAAAACAGTCCATTTGGTTGTAAAGGTTTCAACTGTAGGTGAAATCGTCACCCCAGTATGAAACACATACTCAGCACTGTTATTTCCTGTAATGGGATCACCATTCGAAACTGATTCAATAACTGTAGTTCCTCCGCCTGCAGCCGTAGTGAACTTGACGTTATCGAGCTTCACTATCTGATCTGGTAGAGTTGAGGGTTCTTGGAAAAATTGCTCGAAGTCTGTGACGCCATCGATCATGACTCCAGTCAGCCCCCCGCCATAGCCATTAGGTCCAGGTAGATTATTATCCTGATTGGCATCAAAATCCCATAAGAAGGTCTGGCCAGGGAGTATGGTCACATCACCTCCATTTGTGGCATCACGAATAAAGGGATCATCAACATTGAGGATGCCATCATCATCAAAATCTAGATCGGCAGCAGGTGGCCCTGTTAACGATGGGGCAAAGGCACTAATATCGTTATCACCAAACTCAGCAACCCAGATGGTTCCGTCTGGGCCTACAGTTACGTCAAGGGGCTGGGATTGGTCAGGGATCAAAGAGAAAATCCCCGCCTCAGACAAGACTTCGTCATCTGCTGTACCGAGGATGCCATCATCCCCTGGATCAATGAGCGGCTCCAAAGCAGTGCCATCCTCGTTGAGATTGAGAAGGGTAACATTGCTGTTAAATTGAGTGACTAATAGAGCCCCATCAAGGGCGCCATCAAAAGCACCGCCCGTATATTCGACTAAACCATTACTCGAAGACCCTAGATTTGTGATCGCTAGAGGATCATCTTCTCTCTCAACCCGGATACCACTTTGACTCAGACGAGCAGCATCGCCCGTGAACTTGCTCGGGTCAATAATGAAGCCATTTTGGATATCGACGGAATCAGGGACTAAATCAGAGACATTGGGAAAACTATTGGGTGTGAGCGACGTATCAGGATTACCGTCGTCATCGTAGACAACCCAGGTCAAATCTTGGTTTGCACGCACCGGGCTAGGATGGCCATAATAGCCACCATCCTCAATCAGAAATAGTGGTTCTGGGTCACCAGAACCCCCGTCATTAGGGGTATTCGTTGCCTCTCCTGCACCCGCTTGGTCTGTGGGATTACCATTTGCATCTAACGGATTACCCCCAAGTCCACTGTTAGAGCCATTATCAACAGTGTACAGGTTGCCATCTTCTGAGATCACGAGGTCGTAGTGATTCCGCAGGCCATCGGCAAAGATGCGCAGGGGGGCATCCGCAGGTAAGATGGCCTGATTAAAGCCATCGTTGCCCCCAAAGGGGCCGGCGACATCCAAACCTTCACTGTTTTCTCGCACCCCATCATTGGCAACAGAAGGATCATCAAGAGTGGGCAGGTCATAGATGTATTGCCGGGAGGCACCATTCTGCCCCCCGGTTGGATCGGTCAGAATAGGTCGACTATTGATGTCTTCAAGATCAATCTCGAGAACTGTACCGGATAAAGCATATTCAGCGGTATAGGAAAAAAAATCGGATGGCGACCCATTATTTGTGTTGCCGCCGACTGCAAGGTAGAGCTTAGTCCCATCAGGGCTCAGAACCAGACCATTTGTTGAGTGGTTCTCTTCTGAGCGGGGCAAGCCCCGAATAATATCTACTGCTTCCCAATCCGTTCCAGTCCAAGTGACTTGAGTGACTATCCCAGAATTCGTGTCTAAGTTCTCTTCTCCACTTTGGGCGATACGTGGATCGCTTGAAGAAATATATAGTATGGGATTTGCGGCTGTTCCTGCTACGACAATACCAGTAACTTGTCTATTCGTAACTGTCTCGTTGGCGATACCGTCATCGTTGTGGTTCAGTATGGATTTAACGACCTCGTCTCCCGTCGACAAGGTAAGGACTTCATTATCTGTAGCAACATACTGACCATTCTGAAGTTCTACAGTAAAGGCATTAATAGTCCCATTTTGCTCTGACACATAAAGCCGCCCATCGGGACCAAACTGGATAGACGTCGGATTCTGAATGCCGTTGTCATTACCACTAATAACACCATTAGACTCAAAGTTAATGACAGCCATAATTAAATATCCACTTGGCAAAATGTTTTATTTTAAAAGCAGAATTTTTATTCTCTCAAATTTTGTTGCAAAAGAATATAGCAATACAAAACTTTATTCCAATGTCATTTCTAAAGCCTGCTTCAAAAGCAGGTAACACTGTCATGGAAACACTTTGGAGTGGTTGTCTAATTGATAAAAAACGTAATAAATCTTTCATCAAGCTCTCAGAACTTTGTCTGCATTGTTATTAAGCAGCTTGGAATAATTCTGGCGGCGTGGTTCAACTTTTAAGAGCCTAGGGTAGCACCTCTAGAAAGCGTTAATATCCTATGTGTTTTAAGCTTGTCACGTTACTCTATCTCCTACAGGGATTAGGAAGTAACGGTGAGAGATGGAATACAAATTTAGAGTGATTGTGGAGAAAATTTCGGTTGCCAGTCAGGAAGTCTTTAAACGAGACATTTTAAAAATCTATGTTATTCAGCAACCCGAATCTATTTCTAGATTTAGGATTGTGTCATGTTGAGGCAATCTCTTTGCTTCCTAAAGTCCAAAGTGTTCTGTTAGCTGAACAATCTACCCTCATCGATACGAGAATCAAGCAGTGTATCAAATGCGAAGAGAAAATAGACAAGATCAGGTTAAGGTCGTGGACTGGCACCGACGGGTGCTCTAAAATTTTGAGAAAGCCTAGCAAATATTCCTAACAACTCTCACCTAGCCTGCGGTAAATCCGTCAATAATCTGCTGAATGTCGGATAGATTTTCTGAATTCTAAAAACAATAGTAGTGATGCGAAATGTGAAAAGTCAAGAGCCTCAAAAATGCTGAGAGATTGCTGCTAACAGGCAGGTAATCTGATGAACATCACGGGATGAAAAGATCATTTTGTGAAGCGTTTAGCCAAGAATGCTATGAGTCCAACGCCAATAAGGTAGGGAAAAAACACCAAAACCCAAACGAGCAGGCCCAATAAACTCAGGGTAATATTCACTACGGCATGGGTTGATTGAGACCAAGCTTCTTGTAAGCGTTCGCCCATAGAAGCTTGGGGAGGCGTCGTTGCGATCGCAGCCTCAATACTGAGATTAACCTTTGAATAGGCAACCTGGGCCTGCAACCGTTTAAGCTGAGCATTAATTTGCTCAATTTCTTGACGAATGGTTTTCAGCTCCTGAGACACCTTGAGAACATCAGCAACGGATCCCGACCGATCCATAATTTTGAGGACGACTTCCTCGGATTTGCGGAGATTTTTTAATCGTGCCTGGAAATCAACCAGCTGCGTAGACACATCTTCTGCCTCAATGGACCGATTTTGCACCGTCCCCAACTGGGCTAATTGCTCCAGGGTAGACTCTAATTTAGCTTGAGGAATTCGTAGTTCCATGGAGGCAACATGACGAATAGATGCATCAGGAGGCACCTGATCTTGGAGGCCAACAACGTCACCCTGTTGAGCCTTAACAACCTTGGCAACAGCTTGTAGTGCAGATGTCACTTTCTCCACACGCAGGGTCATATTGGCCCGTTTAATGAGCTGTGGTTTAGCTTTTGCTGCTTCAGCAGGCACTGACCCATTGTTGTCGGCCTTGTCAGACTCAGCTAACTCCGACTGTACTCCTGTCTGAGGGGCCTCCAGTGAGTTTTTACTCACTGGTGCTGATGAACAACTTGCTAGCAAAACAGCCCCAACCACTGTTCCCCAAACAGAACCAGCATGCACAGATTTAGCCATGACTTTGAAGATGTCCTTGAAGTAGATATCGTGATAGTAGCTACATCAAGGCTTGAGTTTGAAGGAGTTACCGTTTGTGTAACAAGGGAGAACTGTGGTGCCCACCTAGAACGTCAACAGCATCGGAGTGATTTGCATGACGATTAAGGTGATATCGTCATTCCCTCGGTTTCGCTCTCCCATAAACTCTTGCAATCGCTCAAAAAGTCTATCTAAAATAGCTTGAGGGCCATGGCAGGTATGGCATGCCTCTTGGAAAGTAGCGACTAAATTTTCTTCATCGAAGCGATCGCCATTGGGACTCGCGGCATCGGTAAATCCGTCTGTGTAGTAAATGATCGTATCGCCTGGTGCTAAGGCGACCTGATCTTCGTAATACTCAGTATTGGCATCCAAGCCAATAAGCATACCGTCCGTATCGAGGCGCTCAATCGTATCTTCGCGATTTCGCCAGAGAAAGGGCGGATTGTGGGCCGCGTTACTAAAACTGAGTTGACGCGTTTTAGGGTCATACTCTGAATAGAACAGGGTCACAAACCGATTGGAGCTTTCTAAATCGGCGTACATAACCTGATTGAGATTCTTTAAAATCTCAGCGGGTGAATGATGATGGAGCGCATCTGCTCGCAGAATGCCCCGAGTCATAGTCATAATTAACCCAGCAGGTACCCCTTTGCCCATGACATCGCCAATGACTAACCCCCAACGATCGGCTTGATTCAGACGATATTGGCGAGACGTCGGGATTTGTCGATAAATAGGGATAAAGTCGTAGTAATCTCCCCCTACTTGATTGGCTGTTTTACAAGCAGCTGCTAAGGTGACCCCATCAATACTGGGCGAATAATTCGGTAATAATCGCGCCTGAATCTCTGCCCCAATTTCGAGCTCTCGGGTAATCCGTTCTTGCTTTCGCAGCTGCGTGGTCAGTGCATCATTTTCAATGGCAACTGCGGTTTGATCGGCAACTAACTGGGCCAGCTTTTGCCGGGTTTCCGTCCACTCGTATTTAGGATCGCTACTAAAAAGATAGAGGCGGCCCCGTTCGTGCAGTTCAAAATTACGAACCAGAATGGCTGTGCTAAACCATTGATAATCGGAGGCCAAGTACTGTTCTAAATACTTTTCTAGAAGTAGGCTGGGTTTAGCTGCTGATGCATGATTAGTAGCAAACTGACGAGTGACGTTTTCTAGGGCAAATCGAATATTGCGACATTGCTGACCTTCATGACAATACAGTTGCTCTAGGGAAACTTGACCATTGGGGCGAAACAGAATCAACGCCGCCGCATCGGCATCCGTCACTCGGCTAACGATCAAAGGAATCAGTGCTAAAAACTGATTCAGGTTGTTAAAGCTCCGTAACGAAAAACTCAGGGAACTCAATAAGTCCTGGGCTTTGGCCTGTTCACGCCGAAGATGAGTAACCAGTTCTTGTAAAGCTGTAACGGTTGCCACGTTAGTTGCCATCCCAGGATAGTCAAAATCCAAAGACTGAGAGGGTTGGTTTTGGGCCGGGACTTGGGGCATACAGGCAAAAAATAGCCTAGGGGATAAATCAAAAGAATGCTAATTGCTGTTTATTGTCAGCAAGCTTAACACTCTTGTCAACCATTGTAAGCATTGATCTCTTGCGAGAGAAAAATATGCAGTATCACAGTATACAGGTACAGACTATAAAAAAGTAACATACTATACATATATGCTCATCAATGGCTGCAATAACACGTTAATCAAAAACTCCAATACCATTTGTGCCATTTAGGATAAACATGGCGCCAATAATGAAAATAAGCTTCGAATAGAAGCTGGAATAATGCCATGAGACCTCTTCCCACAAGTCTTGTATAACGCACTTCCAGAGAGATTGCCAACTCTCTCAGTCTAAAATAGACAATATATCCAGAAAATATCGCTATATTCAGCTAAATACCTGATTTTATAGACTCTGTAAGCGCCTGTCTCATGTACTGAGCAGGGCTTCGACAAATTCATAGCTGGAAAAAGGGCGTAAATCAGTAATACCTTCTCCCGCTCCTATAAACCGGATGGGCAAGCCCAACTCTTGAACAACGGCTAGGGCTACCCCACCTTTTGCAGAACCATCCAGTTTCGTGAGTACGACGCCTGTTAGTTCAGCCGCTTCTGAAAAGACCTGAGCTTGACGCAAGCCGTTT
>CALDHF010000234.1 GCA_937941595.1 uncultured Acaryochloris sp.
CCACTGGTCAAAGTGGGGAGAATCTGCCGATCTCGCATCACTGATGTGCTACGTGTTACTGTGGCTTGTTTTGATTATGGGTTGCCTCTGGCTATATATAAGTGATCATGAGTTACAGCAGATGATGCTGCTCTGCATTGCGTTCTTTGCCTTGATGTTAGTTCCTGGGGTTATAGCAATCTTCAGTAGGCTTTACCAAAAGAAGACTCATTAGGATGATGCTCTTATTTAGCAAGAGATTGAGGATTAGGGGCAACTAGATTCAAAAGTAAAATGATTGGCGGGAAAATGCAAAAGCTATACAAACCCATTTGATAGGACCCCAAATAATCCTTAGAAAATGCCATCCAAGATGGCCCCACCGCACTTGCAAATACAATACTCATCATTTGTACCCCTGAAATCGCCCCTAGGTGGGTACGGCCAAAGAAGCGAGGTAAAGCCACGGCAGATAAGGTGCCAAAGCATCCACCGCTACTGCCCAATCCAGCAATTGCAAACCCGCGCAGAGCCACAATATCCAAATTAGCCATACTGGCAATGCCAATTCCCAAGGCTGTCATCATTCCCATAAACAGAAATTGCAGCCGAATTCGATCTGCAGCCAACCCCATCAAAGACCCCATCACTGTCGATACCAAGGCTATGGGGATAAACAGGGCCACGGCTTCGGCTTTGGTTAAGCCTACTTCCGCGCCCAGATCGACGATATGGAAAGTGATGCCCGTAATGGCGAGGGCTTGACAGGATAGGGCTAAGGTTACTGCCCAGAAGGCTGGAGTTCGGAGCGCTTCACTACGAGTAAAATCTCGGAAGCGATCAATGGAGTCTTGAGATTTTTTAGGCATGGGCGGCGGGTTTTTCCCATCCATGTGAAGGCCACATTCCTCAGGATTGTCTCGATAAAAGGCCCAACCCAAACTACCCATGCCCAAAGCGATGATCACTCCCATACTCACCCAAGTCCAGCGCCAGGTTGTGGCTTCGATCCAGGTATTGAGGATAGATGGGGTAGATGCAAAGCCAAAGGAAATAAAGACCCCAGCAATCCCTGAAGCTAGACCCCGCCGTCGATCAAACCACTTGCCTAAGGTATTCCGACTGGCCATGGTTAACATGCCTTGGCCACTGAATCGCAGACTGGTGAATCCCACCACTAGCACGCCGAAAGCGACATAGCTTGAAGAAGATAAATTCCAGGTTTGAGTGAGAGATACGGCGATGCGATCGCACACGCTCATATACCCCAAAGTCAGCCCCAACCATACTGAAGCCAACACCACCGACAGGCGCGTTCCAAATCGATCCAAAAACACACCCCCAAACGGCAACAGCAATCCGCTCGTCACTGTGCCAATCAGATAAGCATTGCTGAGCTGCAGCCGCGAGATCCCCGTTGCCTCAATCAAGTAATCCGTAAAGACGCTCACACCCATCGTCTGACCGGGAATACTCATGATCACCCCGATGGTACAGGCTGCCAAAATCACCCAGCCATAAAAGAAGGGCAGTTGACTAGGGTCAAAAGGCCGATGGGGACGAAGCAGGGGATGAAGATAGGACGAATGCTGCTCAACCCATTGCTTAGACAATCTCTTTCGCAACTTCATGCAAAACCTAACGCGAAAATGGGCATTGAAGAGTCTTCAGCTTAACGGATTAGAAGCCATAACCAGAGGTGGATTTTCTAAGGTTCAAATTAAAGCGCTCTCATCATCACCGATAATCTTCAGCAATCTGATCACCTCACCTCAGAAAGTCATCAGCCTCTTCTCAGATTCCAGCTTTAGATTGAGATTAACGACCAACGAGGAACAGAAGATGACTCATAAGCGTTTACTCACAACCGCATTAATCAGCTTATCCGTACTCACGGTTGGCCTTAGCGAAGCAAAAGCTGCCCAAGTTAGTTTACGATCTGACCTTCAAGAGCCTCAATTAGTTGCTCTGAAATTTAAGAAATTTGGCCATCATCGTCGTGGCTTTCGTCGGCATCATCGATTCCAGCGTCGTCATCATGGATTTAAGGGGCACAGTTTTCGTCGGTCTCCAAGCTTTGGTCACAAAAAATTTAAGGTAATCAAGAAGCGCCAGTTTGATCATGACCAGAAACACCATGATCAGAAATTTCACCGTAACCGGAGAGGTTTCTTTAGATAATGCAAGCTCAGTGATCAGTCTGTGCGTTAATCAGTCTGCCAATTCAGGCTGTACCTGATGTAAATCCGCTGATTCAGGTGCAAACACCATCAGGCCACGGGGGATGCACTCTACTCAATGGGCGTAGTTCTCCATCCACTACTACCTTTTGGGGTGCATGAGTGGTTACCTTGACCCGCTGAGTTTGCAAGTTAATGATGTCTTCTCTGCTCGTGGGTGTCCTCATCAGCGCTGCACCCACTAAATTTACCATTGCTCCCACGGCTTCCAAGTCTGTTTGGGGAGCACCAATGGTAATATCCAGCAGACCATCACTTGCATCAACTATTCCGGCCCCTTGGGCCATTAACGATGTTGGTGGTGCGGCATTTGCAATTGTGATAGCTCCTGCCTTGAAGGTTTAGACTACACCCTTGACTTCTATTTCCGTATCAAAGAGTTCCTGCTGATTGAACTGCTTAATGCCTTCCATAATGTAGGCGAACCCCCCCAGCGATTCTTGGCCTCTCGGTCAGCTCTCTCAATCACTTCGGCTTCTAACCCAATCCCTACCGGTAGAATCATCGGCTGATCGTTGCACTTGGCCACATCCACCACCCAAGTCTTGCCCTGAACGATGATGTCACAGGCTTTGCGGATCGGCATAAATCCTAGGGAAAATCAGTGCCAATTAACGCTCCTGCCACAGCCGAAATAGTGCCATCGCCACCGGATGCCAGAATCAGATCGGCTTGGGCTGCGATCGCCTCTTCCACCAGTTCTCTGGGATGAACATTAGGAGCTGTCAAATGAACGACCACTTCCATTGCTGGATTCAGGAGTTCTTCAATCTGAGCGAGATCCTGATCGGCATTCCCTTGCCCCGAAACAGGATTGAAAATGAGGTGGGCGACTCGGGTTCGCCGCAATTGCTCTAAGATAGCTGTCGCCGTCGCTACATTAATGGCGAGGGGCACATTACAAACAGCACAAATCCTTTGCAGGGACTGAATGCCAGGCTCATGGGATTGGGCATATAGCAGATCGACCAGGAAAATAATGGCTGTGACGTTGCCCTCCGCTACCTGGGTCGAAATTTGAGCATCCTCCCCCCATGGGTCCCGACAGCATCTGCTCTACATTTAAGTTGGTGGCATCATTGATGCGTTGTCCGGTCGTACCTGTGGCAATCAAGCGATACCGGCAGAGGACAGGCTGGTATTGCTTGGCGAACTCAACAATTTGTTTTTTTCGCGATCACGGGCAATCAATACGATCATGGCTGTCATGCATTTGCCTTATGCTCAAAGTCCCGTTTCCTAAATCATAGGTGGTTTTAAGATGGACGTTTAGTCGGCAGAGTGTCGAAAATAGGAGGAAGGATAGTGAATCTAAGGGCTACATTTAGGATTCGCGGGCTTTGATGGCTTTGCGTGCGATCGCAAATTCGTATTTGCCCTAAGCATTAGAAACTTGCACTTGGAACCGGATTGGGTTCGATCTTTCAGCCATCTTTTCGGCGTTTTAAAGCTATCTTCGTACCACCGATGCAGCCTCCCTGCTTGGCGAAAGGTGATTATCTGTCGAGTCAGGATCATCTGTTTCAAATCTTCTTCGACCAGAGCAATTCAATCATCACTTTCTCTACCCCCCTGAGTGACCTGCCCTTGTTCAACTCAACTCGACCGAGTCTCTGAAACTAAACAGACATTGCTTGGGTTTCCCCATTCGAATACAGCAAGGCTCGCTTCGGTCCATGAATGGGATCTTCAACGATGATAGTTTCGTCCCGCTCAGCCCCAAGAGACACAATGGCGATAGGAACTTCGACAATTCCTGCTAAGAACTTGAGGTAGTCCAGGGCTTTCGGGGGTAAATCTTCTAAGGTTCGACAATGAATCGTAGATTGTTTCCAGCCGGGCAGGGTCTTATAGACGGGTTTGCATCGAGAAAATTGCCGAGCATTGGTAGGAAAGTCTTTCGATTCGTGCCCGTCAATTTCATAGGCCACGCAAACTCTAATCTCATCAACCTCGTCTAAAATATCGAGCTTAGTCACGGCAAGGCAGTCAAGACCATTAATTCGGACTGCATAACGACCAATAACGGCATCAAACCAACCACAACGCCGCCGCCGCCCCGTGGTTGTGCCAAACTCAGCACCCCGCTCACAGAGGGCAACGCCCATTTCGTCGTGCAGTTCTGTAGGGAAAGGACCTTCACCCACCCGAGTCGTGTAGGCTTTGGCTACGCCGATGACTCGGTCAATCATCGTTGGACCCACACCTGTACCCACACAGGCTCCCCCAGCCACAGGATTGGAAGAAGTGACGTAGGGATAGGTACCATGATCCAAATCCAGTAACGTTCCCTGAGCACCTTCAAACAAAATGTTTCGGTGTTGTTGGTAGGCATCGTAGATTTTCAAGGAACAGTCGGCAACGAAGGGGCGCAGACGATCCGCATAGACTCGATACTCAGCAATCACCTCTTCTGGATCCAGAGGAGGGAGATTATAGAGTTTTTCCAGAATGACGTTTTTATAATTAACAGTCCATCGCAACTGTTTCTTCATACCATCTGGATCCATTAGATCCAGGATGCGGATGCCAGTTCGTTCTGACTTATCGGCGTAAGTGGGACCAATCCCTCTGCCGGTCGTGCCGATTTTATGATCACCCCGACGCTCTTCTGAGGCCTGATCAATCAACCGATGATAGGGCATGGTGACATGGGCTGATTCGGAGATGAAGAGATTGTTAGTACTGACTCCCAGCGAGTCCAACATATCCAGTTCTTCGATCAGAACTTTAGGATCAATAACGGTTCCAGAGCCGATAATGCAATCGGTGTTGGGATAGAGAATACCGGAAGGAATCAGATGTAACTTAAAGGTCTGGTCATCAACAACAACGGTATGACCAGCGTTAACTCCGCCTTGATACCGAACCACCACATCTGCTGAACGACTCAGCAAATCGGTTATTTTGCCCTTTCCTTCATCGCCCCACTGAGCACCAATTACAACTACGTTAGCCAAGGGATTATTATAAAAACGACTATTTCACAAACAACCATTATCGGTAGTGCGTGAGACTTCTGTCAATCTTGTCTCAGAAAACTTTGCGACTTTCTTTGGGGACAAGACAATAGACCATAATACCCATGAATCAGATCGGTAGGTTTATCTCTAAAACTAGTGAAAGGTGCAAACTCAAGCATCAGGCTCGTTCTCGATGGTTTTTGTTAACTTCTCTAAATTTTCTAATTTAACTAGTTCTTTTTCTTTCTCTTTTACCTGATTAGGAAATAGCAAGGGCAAGGGTTGTTCAATCCAACACTTGGCAACCGGGAGCATGGTTTCTAGATCATCCAAAACTCGAGGAATCACCATGACGGCATTTAACTCGCCAATTTTCTCAGCTTCAAACATACCTGCTTCAATTGCCACGGCAACATTAGCAATAGAGCCTCTAACCATTGCTGTACACAAACCTGCACCCACAGTCTCATAAGCAGAGAGTTGAACATTTGCTGATTTGAGCATGGCATCTGCCGCTCCCACCATCGCTGGAAACCCTCGTGTTTCCAAAAGTCCAATCGATTGGTTACTGAGTCGGGAATACCCCCGTTGCTCTTGAGCTATCTCAACAAGATGGCTACCAATCGGAAACACTGCTTCCAGGTTAGGCATGGGCCGAGCAATCACCAATTTAGAAACCGTTTGGCCTAATTTTTCAGCTAGTCGACTGCCTTCTTCTACCGCCAGACGGACATCAGCAATGTTCCCGCGCACAACGACGGTGCAATACCCACTGCCAATCTTTTCATAGCCGACCAAGGTGACTTCTGCCGCCTTAAGCATGGCATCTGCTGTTCCTACAATCGCCGGAAAACTGGGTATAGAAAGCAAACCAAGAGCACTATCAGATCTGCGTTTCCGTTTTAATTTTGATGCAGGAATCATATTGATTGGCAGTACCTTGAGATGGAGCGAGTCTTCAAGAAACCAATAAACTATGGTTCAAAAATCATGAAGAACATCATTTAGATTATGAATATTTTCTAGAAACTACTGACCACATAGGTGCAAAGATCAACATAACTAAGATCTCTATGCTGACCAAATAAATAAATTGG
>CALDHF010000235.1 GCA_937941595.1 uncultured Acaryochloris sp.
GGCAGCTCCTACGACAAAAGCAGTAGTTGTAGCCGGCAGCCGTGACCACAGCCCTCCCATTTCTGTCATATCTTGACTATTCGTACCCAGAATGACTTAACTAATACTGAAGAAAAGAAGTGCTTTTGCGATCGCATGGGCTAGCAGCAACGATAGAGCAATGTTCACGTGCCCCAAGCCCACCGCAATAAATACCAAACCCAAATAGGCACTGGTGGAATGAGACAAGGCCCGCTTGATATCCACCTGAGCAATGGAAATCAATGAAGCGCCGACGGCTGTGACACCACCGATGATCAATAAGGTGTCCGATGCAATGAGCGAGAGACTAAAAATAGGTTGCAGCTTAATCAGGAAGTAAGCTCCAATGGATACAACCGCCGTATTACGCATTATCCCCGCTGGATTCGGGCCTTCCATCGCTTCATCCAACCATAGATTTAAAGGAAATTGAGCACAATTCCCCGTAGGCCCCGCGATTAAGGCGAGTCCCAGCAAAGCATCCGTCAGGGGAGGTAAAGCAGTGGATTCACTCCATGCTCTCAAGTCTGAGAAGGTCAGGCCAGCACCATAACTGGTTAAGGCTACTAATCCCATTAATAAGATAATGTCACCCACTCGCTTGGTTAGAAAGGCATCCCGAGCTGCCGTGACCACCAACGGTTGTGCATACCAAAAGCCCACCAACAGATAGCTAGAAAAAGTCAGCATTTCTAACAACGCATAGCTCAAGATGAGGGAATCACTAATGGCGATGCCTGCAAGTGCTCCTTCGAAAAAGCCCATCAGTCCAAAAAAGCGAGCGACGGACCAGTCCTTGTCCATATAGCCAATGGCAAAGACTTGGGTCAGTAAGCTCAAGAACGTGACTAATTCCAGGGCACCAACACTGACAGGGGAAATTTCGATGGCAAAGGTTAAATTTAAGTCCGCAACTTGCAACCATTCATAGACCAGTTGTTGAGGGGGTTGGCCTAGAACCTGCTTGAATACAATCGTGCCATGCAAGCAACTTAAAAGCGTCATCAAAATGTTGAAATAAGCGACTGGGCGGGGCCCACTTCGCCGAATTAATCCCATTGACCAGGGGAGAGAGAATAGAGCCCCTAGCAATCCAAAAAAGGGAATCCACCAGATATGTTCAAAAAGGAATTGCGACAGCACGATTTAGTCAATTAGGGTTTGCAATGGTTGGTGATAAACTCACAACTTACTTAAAACTGTAAATCTTTATCTGCCCAATACAATCAAGAATTTCAAATAAATGTAGTCTCGAAACTCATAGAACTTTTTTCTGAATTAAAAGTAGAGAAACTAGCAGAAAAAAACTATTTATAATAAATATTTCTAATTTGTGAATATTATTGATTTATTTTTCATATCTGATTCATCGTATCAAAATATGGTAAATATCAATAAATATATTTTAATCAATGAATTACATAGATATTAATATATAAAAATCTTCACTTTTTGCCGTTGTGATGAAGACTCATTTGGTACAGAATGCTGCTAGCAAGGAGCATTTTCGCATTGCGGCAAAAAAGTAGTCCACGGCCCCTCAATTTAGTTGCTAGGGGCTTTTTCAGGATTGCAAAGCATTCATTGATTTTCTTCAATACCCTACCGAAAGATCTCTAATGCTTTGATATTTCGAAGGAGATCTCCTGGTTCGTTCATTCACAAAGCCCCATTGACTATCAGTTTTATTTATTGATTCAATTTGGATAAATAATCCACGTTTATATTGACAAAGCTGATCCCGGGTCTATATGCTGAGTTCTGCAAGCTTGAAAGTGCTTCCAAATAAAGTCATCTATTGACTTTCATGTGAGAATTTTTGGGTAGCAAAATTACCTATTTACATTAGTGATCAATAACAGGAGATGTGGCAATGCCAATTGCGGTTGGGATGATTGAAACGAAAGGTTTTCCTGCTGTGGTAGAAGCTGCAGATGCGATGGTCAAAGCAGCTCGCGTAACGCTGGTTGGCTACGAGAAGATCGGCAGCGGACGGGTGACCGTGATTGTTCGGGGAGATGTCTCAGAAGTTCAGGCTTCTGTTTCTGCTGGCACCGAGTCAGTGCGAAGAGTCAATGGGGGTGAAGTTCTTTCTACCCATATCATTGCTCGTCCCCATGAGAACCTCGAATATGTACTACCAATGAGTTACACGGAAGAAGTGGAGCAATTCCGAACGTAATCCGAATACCAGCATTACAGTGCTGAAGAATCGCTCTGATGACTGTCAGTAGCACGCTATTTTTTTAGCACATAAGCATCATTACTTAGAGAGAATGGAGTATAAACTATGTCGATAGCAGTTGGGATGGTGGAAACCCTTGGCTTCCCAGCCGTGGTCGAAGCTGCAGATGCGATGGTCAAAGCAGCTCGTGTCACTTTAGTAGGTTACGAAAAGATTGGTAGTGGTCGTGTCACCGTTATCGTTCGCGGAGATGTGTCAGAGGTTCAGGCTTCCGTGGCTGCGGGAGTTGAAAATGTGAAGCGTGTTAATGGTGGGCAAGTCTTATCAACCCACATCATTGCTCGTCCCCACGAGAACCTTGAGTATGTATTGCCCATGCGCTACACCGAGGAGGTTGAACAATTCCGTGAGAGCATTAGTGGCCCTCGTGCTCTCCCTCTTCGTAAATCCTAAGAGCTAAGTCCGAGTGAGAATCGCAAAAGTTTTGGGAACAGTTGTCAGCACCCAAAAAGATCTCAGCCTGCAAGGGACCAAGTTTTTATTGGTTCAACGGGTCGATCATGAAGGCCAATTGCTGCCCGAATATGATGTAGCAGCAGATTGCGTGGGAGCAGGAGTAGATGAGTGGGTTCTAGTTAGTCAAGGGAGCGCAGCCAGGCAGTTACCCGAATATAGTCAACGCCCATTGGATGCATTGGTGATTGCCATTATAGATACTGTCTCGGTGGCTAGTGGTCGGCTTTACAGCAAATAAGTCCCTTTTAAATCGTTCAAAAATTCAGAACAGCATTTGAATGGACTGAAACTTCGCAATGGCTTTACCTTTACTTACCTTTGAGAACGCTAAGAAGGCTGAATTTAGCCTTTTAAAAGTCATTTCTCCATCTCTTATCCGTCTTGCTTTGCGATTAAAATGAGTTCTTTCATTCCCTCATATCTTTTGCAGCTACTCACTCGCGATCGCGATTTCTGTAGGAGAAACGTCTTCTTATGGTAGTTCGTAGTCAGTCAGTGTCATCTACATCAGAGGGTAAACCCCAAATCCATCCATCTGCACACATCCACTCATTTTCTAGACTGATGGGTAATGTTCGTGTCGGCGCTAACGCTTTAATTGCCCCTGGAACTTCGATCCAGGCAGAAAAAGAAGCACCATTCTATATTGGTGACAACGCTAATATTCAGGATGGGGCTGTTATTCATGCTATTGAACAGGGTCGTGTTCGGGGTACCGATGGCCAGGACTATGCAGTCTGGATTGGCAAAAACAGCTGCATTACCCATATGGCACTGATCCATGGTCCTGCTTTTGTCGGTGAAAATTGCTTCATCGGGTTTCGCTCCACAATTTTCAATGCCAAAGTAGGGGACGGTTGCGTGATTATGATGCACGCTCTTATTCAAGGGGTTGAGATTCCTCCTGGTAAATATGTTCCTTCCGGGGCAGTCATTACTAAGCAGCAGCAGGCCGAACATCTTCCCGATGTCTTAGAGAGCGATCGAAAATTTGCTCAACATATTATTCATGTCAATGAAGTTATAACAGACGACTACCGTAGAGCTGACAAGAAAACCTCAATCAGACCTACTCGAAACAATCTAGGCCAATCACATCGTTTTACTACTAATACCAAGCCAATGAACAATACCACCTTAGATGCTGCAATTGTGAGTCAAGTTCGATCACTCCTGGCGCAAGGATATCGAATTGGCAGTGAACATGCCGATTCCCGTCGTTTTCAGACCAGTTCATGGCAAAGTTGCCCGCCCATCTCAGGTCAAAACGAATCACAAGTTCTGGCAGGGCTAGAATCTTGCTTAGCCGAGCATCAAGGAGAATATGTCAGATTGCTGGGTATTGATCCACAGGCAAAACAACGGGTGGCAGAAACCATTATTCAGCGTCCAAGTGGTCCGGTCCAATCAGCATCAATCTCCTCATTTACCAAGACCATCAAAAACTACACCACTAGCCACATCAAAGGTAGTGGGAACATTGACGCTGAAACAATTGCCCAGGTCCGTTCTCTTCTAGGGCAAGGCTATCGAATTGGAACTGAGCATGCAGACAAACGTAGATTTCAAACCAGCTCGTGGCAAAGTTGCTCTCCGATTACATCTCAACAGGAATCGCAGGTTGTTGATGCCTTAGAAACCTGTTTATCAGAACATCAGGGAGAATATGTCCGTTTGATCGGCATCGATTCCAAGGCCAAGCAAAGAGTATTTGAGTCTATTATTCAGCGTCCATCTGATCAGGAAAAGCGTCCTACAAGGACTTCGAAGCCTGCTCATACAGCAAGGTCTAATCATGAAACCGCTCACTCAAAGTCTAGTCGCCATACTTCTAGCTACAGCTCTAGTCCTGGTCCTAGTAATGGCTTAGATGCCAATGCTGTCAATCAGGTGAGATCGCTGTTGGCTCAGGGGTATCGGATTGGATCGGAATATGCCGACAAACGTCGATTTCAAACCAGTTCCTGGAAGAGCTGTCCGCCAATCGATGCCTTACAAGAAGCCCCGGTTATCTCTGCTATAGAAAATTGCATGGCTGAACATGCTGGGGATTATGTCCGTCTGATTGGTATTGACCCTAAACTCAAGAAACGAGTCTTGGAAATCATTATTCAACGCCCTAATGATTCTCAGACCTCTAAAGGCTCTTCTAATCAAGGCAGAAGTTCTTCAAACAGTGGCTCTCAGGATGAGGGGCGTGGTAATAGACAGGCTCCTAGTAGCCCTGTTGACGACGTTATGGAGAGCGATATTGTCGCCCAAGTCAGATCTTTGCTGGCTCAAGGGTACAAAATTGGCACTGAATATGCAGACAAACGTCGATTCCAAACTAGTTCTTGGCAGACTTGCACCCCAATTTCTTCTCAACAAGAGGGACAGGTTATTGCTGGAGTCAAAGCTTGTTTAGCAGAGCATCCTGGAGATTATGTCCGCCTAATCGGAATTGATAAGAGGGCCAAGCGACGAGTGTCGGAAACTATCATTCAACGGCCTAATGGTTCCAGCACTGCTTCCTCTAGAGCATCGTCTTCTAGGAGTACTAGTAGTGCTGTCCGTTCCCACAACAGCCCTCAGTCCTCCCAGAGTTCTCCAGGACGTGGGTTTAGCCCAAGAAGTGGTACTAGTGGTAGTGGCCTAGATGCAGACACCGTCGCTCAGGTGCGATCGCTGTTAGCCCAAGGCTATCAAATTGGGACTGAACATGCTGATAAACGCCGATTCCAAACCAGTTCTTGGCAAAGCTGTACACCCATTAAATCAAAACAGGAATCTCAGGTTATAGCGGCATTAGAAGCTTGTCTTGCTGATCACCAAAAAGAATATGTACGGCTAATTGGTATCGACGCTCAAGCCAAACAGAGGGTTATGGAATCAGTCATCCAAAAACCCGTGGCAGCACGGTAATAATGCAAGGGCAATTTTGACGGGTCTCAGTCCGAATATGATTCAGCCCATAGCCTGAACGCCTAAGGTTTATTAGTCCATGCAATTACCGCCCCCGCAGCCCGTCAGCACCTCACATTATTGTGTCATTGGGGATGTTATTATTCATCCCCATGCCAAAATTGCACCGGGTGTCATATTGCAGGCTGCTCCCCACAGTAAAATTGAGGTCGCAGCAAACGCTTTTATTGGAGCGGGCGTTATTGTTCAAGCTTTCGAAGGGAATGTCGTTGTCAATGATAATGCCAAGCTTGAAGCAGGGGTATTAGTATTAGGTTCTGTCGAGATTGGTGCGAATGCTTGCATTGGAGAGTCGACGACAATTATCAATACAAATGTCAATGCTTTACAAGCCGTTCCAGCAGGTTCATTGATAGGTGACAACAGTCGTCCTGCCTCAGCAATGTCTGAACAGCCGTCTCACTCTTCAACAGTTGTCAATGTTGCGAGTCAGAGCATAGAAGTTAATAGCTATACCAACCCTAGCGCTTTCCAGAGCACTCCCAGCTACCACAAGTCGGGAGTGATTGGCCGATCTTATGTCACTCAGCTCTTGGATATCATGTTTGCCCGCAACTCATCTTGATAGTTGGAGTGTCTAGTAGCATACTCTGAGTATTGTTAAACTAAATGGGATGCAAGCAAGCTGCCATCAAGGTTGGTTTCTGAATTTTCCAATTTATTTATTTGGTCAGCATAGAGATCTTAGTTATGTTGATCTTTGCACCTATGTGGTCAGTAGTTTCTAGAAAATATTCATAATCTAAATGATGTTCTTCATGATTTTTGAACCATAGTTTATTGGTTTCTTGAAG
>CALDHF010000236.1 GCA_937941595.1 uncultured Acaryochloris sp.
GAGCCAATGAAGCAGTTATGAAGATGCTGACGGACATTGGCACGGTAGAAAATGTCAGACCTTTCCTAGATGAACGGCTAGAGCAGGGACGCAAAATCATGGGATTTGGCCATCGCATCTATAAGGTCAAAGACCCTCGGGCGAAGATTTTACAGGGGTTAGCAGAGCAGTTGTCGGAGAGATATGGATGCGATCGCTATTACGGTATCGCCCTGGCCCTAGAACAAGCGGTTGAAGACCGCCTGGGGGATCGTCAAATTCATGCCAATGTGGAATTCTATTCGGGGTTAATCTTTAGACAGCTTGGATTTTCGACGGATGTCTTTTCGTCTATTTTTGCGATCGCACGGGTCGCTGGCTGGCTGGCCCACTGGAAAGAACAGCTGGATGCCAATCGTATCTATCGTCCGTCTCAAATCTATACCGGAAAACATGATCAGCCTTATATTCCCGTAGTGGATCGATCGTAACCATCCCCTGGAGGTAAGAGTGAAACACCAACGACGTACGTTTTTACTGGGTAGTCTGGCCGCTGCGGGTGGCTTCCTCGGCAGTCTAGTGCTGCATAAAGATCGCCAGTCTACATCCCGACTGGCTGCTGCTGGACCGAAGTCTCCTCTACCTAGTTCATCCCTACCTACAAATGTTTTGGGTAAAACAGGTATGAAGTTGCCCCTTTTAGGTCTAGGCGGGGCAGGGCAAACGCCGATTGACAAGCCTGATGCTGAAAAGCAAGCAGTGGAGATGATCCAGCAAGCGTTGACCTTAGGCATTCGCTACTTTGACACTGCGGCTAGCTACGGTGCTAGCGAAGATCATTTTGGCAAAGTTCTACCGACGTATCGCTCTGACATCTTTTTGGCGAGTAAAACAGCAATGCGCGATCGCGACAGTGCATGGCGGGAGTTAGAACGGTCTCTCAAACGTCTGAACACCGACTATTTAGATCTCTGGCAACTGCATCATGTCTCGTTTGCAGAAGAGCTGGAGACGATTTTTAGTGCCAACGGCGTGATTCAAGCTGTTGAAGAAGCCAAGGAACAGGGAATCATCAAGTTCGCAGGGATTACTGGGCATCACGAGCCAGATATTATTATCGAAGGCTTAAAACGATACGAGTTTGATACCACCTTAATTCCCGTGAATGCCGCAGATATTCATCATCCTCGCCCGTTTATTTCCTCCGTGTTACCAGTCGCCCAACAGCGGCAGGTGGGTGTCATTGCTATGAAAGTGCCTGCCTACGGCAAACTATTCCGTCCTGGGGTCTTGTCAGGCATGTCAGAAGCGATGGGCTATTCCTTGTCTCAAGCGGGCGTTCACACCTGTATTATTGCCGCCGAAACGGTGGAGCAGTTGACCGAAAATGTGCAAACGGCACGGGCCTTTCAGCCCCTAGATGCAGCAGCATTAGCCCAAATTGAACAGCGAACCCAAGCCACCTGGGAAGATCATGCTTTTTTCCGAGATTGGGCTTAAGGTACGGAAATATAGAAGTACGCAAGTTAAAACCAGATGCGGAGATAAGCTGTTTGTGCTTATGGCAGTACGATTTGTTCGGACATAAAATTGTTTGGCTCAACCAAGGTCACGGTACAAACCCAATATATGTTGTTCGAGTTGAGCGCCTACTATATGCCAAAGTATCGTTAAGTATTCTGATCGGAGCGGTTAAACAACACGGTTCCATATAAATGAGCAGCGCATGTTTTCTATTCGTAGGGCAACAAAATTGGATCGTGACAATATTCGCCAGGTGCACTTACGGGCCTTCTCTGGAGACGAAGCACAGGTCGTTGCAACCCTCGCGTTCAATCTGCTCAGCGAGGAAACAAGTCCTAAAACCTTTGCCTGGGTTGCTGAGATAGATGGTGCAGTGGTAGGCCATATCGTCTTTAGCCCCGTCACTTTTGATACCCATAAGACATTGAAAGGTTACATCTTGACTCCCCTGGGCGTGATGCCCGAGTGTCAGAAGCGCCGAATTGGGTCAGAACTTATTGAAATCGGCACAGAGCAGCTCTTAAAGCAGGGCATCAATGTTCTGTTTGTGTATGGTGATCCAAAGTATTACGGTAAGTTTGGGTTCAAAGCCGAAACGGCTACCCAGTATGTGCCACCTTACGAGTTGCAGTATCCTTTCGGTTGGCTTGCACTGACTTTAAATGAGGAGAGTTGTGCTGAACAAACTGTCCAGATATCCTGCGTAGCATCGTTGTGCGATCCAGCCTTATGGTAACCATGCTGCTAACAAGCGAGGGCACACGAAATGGTGGTATGCACCATCGCTTCTGATACGTCGCCTTTCGGTGACGTGCAATCTGTTAAGCGTCATTGAAAGACTCTTCCAGATATGCTTGCAATCTCTGTATGCTGCCGACCGATTCGGCCATGTATGGGCGAGCTTTTGGCTGATTCGATCAATCGAGAATGCCTAGTAGCTTTCGCCACGTTCGTTTCCAGGTTCTGCGAGTTAATCCAGCCAAGCAATTTTATGAACAATTGGGTGTTGTGGTTACTGAAGAGATTGATAAAAAGTGGCCAAGAACCCGTCAAAACTAGTGTTTGTTGCGATGGTAACAGATATAGAACTCAAGAGAGTGAGAAAGTAAGCCATTTGGGCATACGGTATTGCCTACTAAAGCCTAGTCTTTGCTCTTATCGAAAATAGAGATCGCTCAATCTTTGCTATCTTAAATAATTCGTTTCTTCTAAATTTTAGGATTTAAGCGTAGGTTAAACTCAAAAAACTGTTTTAATAGCGATGGTTGTGTCCTGAGTTTAGAGCGACTATGGTGATCCAATGTTGAGAAGCCGAGACACGTAACTCTCTAAGAACAAGAAGGCTAGACAGCTTTACACTGAAAAATGGCAAGAGTACCTGCTAAACTTTTGGATTCTTAGAGCAGACGTCCATCTTCCTCTAGAATATCGAATAAGCAACCTGCTGAATCAGTAATTAGCCTAACGAAGTAAAAACTCGATTTCTCAAAATTATGGCTGAAAATCCCACCTTTGGTCCCCCCAATGACAATCCTGACTTTTCATCAACTGAAGCCAATCGTGCTCTAGAGAAAGAAGCACAATTGCCCTTGACGGGGTGGCAACAAGAAGTGGATCGAGGGTTAGAACTCGGGTTAGAAGCAGCGGCTAGCATTCGCGATCGCAGTATTCCCACCTTTTCTCGGGGAGAACTGCCCCACTACGCAGGCATCAATACCTTCCTGAAAGCGCCATATCTAGAAGATGTGCGCAAGGTTGGTGAGTATGATATCGCCATTGTGGGTGTTCCCCATGACTCTGGCACCACCTATCGTCCCGGCACCCGTTTTGGTCCCCAAGGCATTCGTCGTATTTCAGCGCTATATACTCCCTACAACTTTGAGCTGGGCATCGATCTGCGCGAACAGATTACCCTGTGTGACGTTGGTGACATTTTCACGATCCCTGCCAATAACGAAAAATCCTTTGACCAAATTTCCAAAGGCGTTGCCCATGTCTTTAGCTCTGGCGCCTTCCCGATTATTCTAGGGGGCGATCATTCTATTGGTTTTCCCACGGTTCGGGGTGTCTGTCGACATCTTGGCGATAAAAAAGTCGGTATTATCCACTTTGATCGTCATGTGGATACCCAAGAAACCGACCTAGACGAGCGCATGCATACCTGTCCCTGGTTTCATGCCACCAATATGGACAATGCCCCTGCCAAGAACTTAGTGCAGCTGGGTATTGGTGGTTGGCAGGTGCCTCGCCAAGGGGTCAAGGTATGTCGAGAGCGGGCCACTAATATTCTTACCGTTACCGATATTACGGAAATGGGTCTAGATGCCGCCGTAGACTTTGCTCTAGAAAGGGCCATGGACGGTACGGATTGCGTGTATATCAGCTTTGATATTGACTGCATAGATGCTGGGTTTGTCCCCGGTACTGGTTGGCCAGAACCCGGTGGCCTTATGCCCCGTGAAGCGCTGTATATGTTGGGCAAAATCATCCAAAAAGTTCCCGTCTGTGGCCTCGAAATTGTCGAAGTGTCGCCTCCCTACGATGTCAGTGATATGACCTCGTTAATGGCCACTCGCGTAATTTGTGATGCTATGGCCCACTTGGTGCTCTCTGGACAACTTCCTCGCCAGAAAACCCCCGACTATATCCATGCCGAAGCCAATATGAAAGTTGGTTCTGAGTGGGTCTAGGCCATGCATGAAACGGACATGACCAAGGCTTTGATTATGACAGTCAAAGACTGGTACGATTCCCAGCCAGAGGTACCGCAGATCACTAAAGTTCATTTGATTGTGGGCAAGTTTACCTGCGTTGAGCCCGTCAGTTTGCAGTTTGCCTACGAAGTCCAAACCCGCGATACCTTCCTGGCAGGGACTGAACTCGTCATTCGGGAAACGCCCTTAATTGCCTTTTGTCATCCTTGTCAGCAAGAGTATTCCCCTGCGATCGGCCTGCAATACGCCTGTCCAGATTGTGGAACCCCCATGGAAGACATTCGGTCCGGTCGCGAACTCAAAATTGATCACATCGAATATTGTTCTGATTCAGCCCCAGCTTATGCACCAAACCGTTGACGCCGCCTTAGGCATTAACCTTTTACATGCCAACCAAGAAGGAGCCGATCACAATCAAGCCCATTTTGATGAATGGGGGGTGACCTGCTTCAACATTATGAGCAGTCCTGGTGCTGGTAAAACCGTGGTGTTGGAGAAAACCCTGGCCGCCCTGAGTGGTGAGCTTAAACTCGCCGTCATTGAAGGTGATATGACCACGGAACTGGATGCCGACCGCCTGCGAGCCTACGATGTCCCAGTGGTGGCCATCAATACCGGGCGATCCTGCCATCTCGATTCCAAAATGGTGGCTGGCGGGATTCATCAACTGGAGCATTGCACGAATCCTAGGGAGCTAGATTTAGTGCTAGTAGAAAATGTCGGCAACCTTGTCTGTCCGGCAGAATTTGAAGTAGGGGAACATGCCAAAGTTGCCCTACTTAGCGTTACCGAGGGGGAAGATAAGCCGCTGAAATATCCAGTGATGTTTCAAGCAGCCGATTGTTTGCTAGTGACCAAGATAGATTTAGTACCCTATCTAGACATTGATATTGAGCAGATTAAGCAGAATGTGCGTCAGCTCAATCCCCATGCCACGAT
>CALDHF010000237.1 GCA_937941595.1 uncultured Acaryochloris sp.
GTCACTAATCAAAATAAATGTAAGTGCATACACGAATAACTTACTTATCAGTCTAGATTCAGTATGCCCGAGTCGGAATCCGAAATGACACCTAAATTTAGGTGTCTAATTGAGATTTAAATAGATAAGGTATTCCTGTGAGTTATATGCTTTCTTTTGTTGTTATTTTTAAGTTTTTTGCCTATTTACAAAGCAATAAAATTCTATGCAAAGAGGTTGTATTCACCTTATAGAAAGAACTTTAATTTTATTTCTGTTCTCTATTCATCTATTTTTTGTATGTATAAACATATCCTAAAACATTAAGAAGATACCTTTGTAAGAACCAATAGAAAATCTATGCTGTTGCATCCCTCAGTGTTTCTACAGAGATGAGAGTAAATCCATGAAAGTGTACTTGCTTATATAGAATTCCACCACAAAAAAATGTTCAGCGTCTGTACTTCTACTGAGGTCAGTCGTCGGGCTAGAGATTTGTGAATTTCTAGCTGCGCCTTAGAGTAACAATGACAGCTGTTGTGACAATCACTACTTTTCTATGCCTTCTTCCTCC
Source organism: uncultured Acaryochloris sp. (assembly GCA_937941595.1). Taxonomy (GTDB): domain Bacteria; phylum Cyanobacteriota; class Cyanobacteriia; order Thermosynechococcales; family Thermosynechococcaceae; genus Acaryochloris. Next base: position 554 of record CALDHF010000237.1, read on the forward strand.
TAGCCTGAACTAGGTGAGGAAGTTTCTCAAACCGTCCACAAACCTTTTCACCAACATCAGAGTTAGAAACAAAATATCGAAGATTTTGCCAAAATATGCGCTGTCTACAAATAGTAGAGAATGGCTTAAAAACCACACCAATAGCTCTAGACGAGTCTGGAGTATTCCAATTAGGTGGTTCCTAGAAATCTAAGGGGGGGACGAGAGCAACCTAAGGTGGATCATCCTGAAGTTTCCTAGAGTGAGCGTAGTCCAGTCGGTTTCAAGTTGTTTCTAGCTCACTGTTCGATGCTGGCAGGCTTAATAGTGAGCGGATATCGATGGTATAGAGCAGTGTTGATAGCTCAGACCTAGTCGCAATAAGGAAGCTGCGATCAGCCATAGCAGTTATTGCTGTAATGGTCTCAGTAGATGAAAAAGACAACCTAAACTGGCCCAAAGGTGTTCCATCCAACTCTAGCAAAAGCACTTGGCCTGCTTCGATGAGGATATAACCCCAAGGCATCGCTAAAATTCGTTCTGGTTGGATTGCCAAAGCAATGTGTGTCAAGCGCCAAGGCTTGAGGTTAATTAGAAACCCAGCGCCTGGACAATCGATGGCGGTTGCAAAAAAGTGATAGGGGTTGGTATCACTTTGAATGATATGTTGCAGAGCAATAGGTATAGGAAACTGCGCAACATAGTTGCCTCGGCGGGTGAACAGGTTTAGGTGACTGGGCTGTGATTTTCCGGCAGTAATGGCAACCCCATACCGATGATCTAATAGAAATAGCCAATCGGGTTGATCCATAATCTCGGATTGATGGACAGGCTGTATCTGAGGTAACCGGAAACTCTGCAAAAAGGTTTTGTTCTCTGTTGCAGGCGGCATGCTTAGAGGTTTGCCAGATTGATGATTGGTAATTGCCAACCAATTCTGAGCCGACAGCCATCCTATTAAAGATGGGTGGTCTTGGGGTAAGGGGGGGGATGTCGGCTCAGAGGGAACTGAATTCGGATGGATGATGGTCTTCGACTGACCTATGTGCGGATTTGCTTCGCCGATAGCCATCGCGCCTAGTGGATAAAGATTAGCGGTACCATCGCCACGGATTGTTCTCGCCCAGCACTGTTGCCCCACCCAGAATAAGTCTGTGACCTCTCGAGGTAACTGCCACTGGATTTCAGAAATAGAAGAGAGTTGTTCTGGCAAGGTAGACGCATAGGTTCTACAGATAACAGTGTTGTGACTACTCAAATAAACCTGGTTGTCCGTGGCGAGTAAACATTGGATAGGATACGCAAATTCTTCTTTCTGAATCTTTGGTGAGATGGCTGGCTGGGGTAAGGACTGACTGGGCGCCAGATGATAAGTAGCAGATTCTTCAGTCGCTAAAATATTGGCTGCTAGTTCAACAGCTTTGAGCATTTCACCGGCGTGCTGAAACCGCTTTTGCGGTAATTTTTGCAGTGCGGTTCTCAGCACAGAACGAAGTAGAAATGGAACTTGACCGGGAACCTCAGCTACTTTATTCAGATGGGCTGTCATCAACTCTCCTGGCAGCCCCATAAAGGGCCGCTTTTCTACTAATAGCTCAAATAAAATAACACCAATCGCATAGATATCTGACCCATATGAGTACTCGCTGTAATACCGTTCTGGAGCCATATAGGCAGGGGAACCTGTATCTCCTTGACCGATAACGCCATGTCCTGATTCTTCGACTAAGCGGGCAATGCCGAAGTCAGTAATCCTTGCTGACCAACCTTTTGGGGTATGGGTTAGTAAAATATTTTCAGGCTTGAGATCGCAATGAACAATCTCATGACTGTGGGCATAGTCTAACCCTTTAAGCACATCTATAATAATCTGCAATCGTTGCCCCAAACTGAGGTGAATTGGCTGCAAGAGCAGATTTCGTAAGGTCCCTCCCTCGCAGTAGTCCATGACTAAATACCGCTCTTTGGAGGTATATGCAATTGTCTGGATGGATACAATATTGGCCTGTTGCAAACTGGCCAGAAGTCGCAACTCCCGCAAGAAGAATCGGGTGGATAGGTCTCGTTTTGGCAAGACTTTCAGGGCCACTAGTAAACCAGTTTGACGATCGATGGCACAGAGGACTTGTCCAAATTGGCCTTGGCCAACCTGCCCAAGGACGCGATATCTAGTGGGGAATATTCCAGTCAATCGTTCGTTCTGCAAGACTCAGACTTTATTATTGCATCCCAGATTCTTGATAGGATTCATCACCCATAAAAACAGTGGGCAAAATCAGGTCTCCATCCTGGAGGGATAGGTCCGATTTTCTGACCATGATATAGATGGCAAGCCCAAACTCCATAAACTGGCCACAAATGACGTGACGTTAAATAGTCATGGCGCTATAACTTCTAAATACCTTTATGTTGATCTTCGTTACTCGGTCGATATCCACGCATAATCCGGCCAGCTCCACGAATTTGTTTGTAATACGTTCGCGTGACGGTATCTCCAGTCTCAGAGAGTAAATCAATGCCTATGCCGTTGCGCCCTTGGTCACGACCGGAGCTATGAATATATTGACGGTCCCCTAAGTACAAAGCAACATGATTGGCTTTCTCGGGGGGGCCAAAAAAAATAAAATCTCCTGGCTGGAGAACCTCCACTAAAGCTTGAGCTGTTGTGCCTGGGTTCTTGAGGGGTTGGGTAAAGGCTTCTTGCTGATACGCATCCCTGGGCAACCAGATTCCTTGCTCTGCAAAGGCTCGTTGCATCAGTCCTGAGCAATCAAAGTTAGGGCCTAAGGTCCCACCCCATAAATATTGATTGGTTTGCTGTAATGCTGCCTGCATAAAAGCTATCACATAGGGGAGGAGTGCCGAGATCTGTTCTCGTTCTACTGATGCAGCTTGATATGGGTGGTTAACGGGTTCTAAATAAGGCAGAGCCTGAACATCGATCCAGCCAGGATAGTTATCTTCACAGAGGCGGACGGGTAAAGTACTCTTATCATCTAATAGAGTCGTTTTGGTAAAGCAGAATTTCAGATGCCGACCTGGCCAAGCTTGGGTCGCTAGGGCTTTGGAGTCTTGGGCATCATACAGATCGAGGGGTTGAGCAATTCGATACTCAACAGATGAGGGAGAGCACTGATCTAACTGCGCTTTCAATGCATCAATAGCAACCATGCAAACATATATGGGTTAGATGGCCTTTGATCGACCTATATTCGGTGGGCAGACGTGGTCGTCGTAAGTCCGAATCTAATGTATGCCAACAAACGAAGTTGGAGAGAGAAATATATTTCTATTTCTTCCGCAATCGGTAGGTAATGCGCCCTTTAGTTAAGTCGTAGGGAGTCAGCTCTACCTTGACGCGATCACCGGGTAATATCTTGATATAGTTTCGCCGAATCTTACCAGATATATGGGCAAGGACGTTGAATCCGTTATCTAAATCCACGCGAAACATGGCATTGGGTAACGATTCTGTCACCGTACCTTCCATCTCAATCGCATCTTGTTTAGCCAAAAAGTTGATCCTCCTCAGGATAATCTATCTGTAATTTAGTCCAATAAGTATCGTCAAAAATGCTTTTACACAGAGAGTATAAAGAATTAAGAGAGATCTGCCAAAGCAGTTTTAATCCGCTCGGTCACGACATCCACCGTTGTATCACCATCGATATCGACTAAATAATTGCGATCGCGATAGAAATCTAGGATGGGAGCAGTTTCCCGATGGTAGACCTGGAGACGATCTTGGATGACCGCTTCTGTATCATCTTTACGACCCCGACTGAGCATGCGCGTGATTAAGGTTTGTTCGGGGACCTGGAGATTGATGACGCGATCGCAATTCTGATTCATCTCTTGCAAAAGGTTATCTAAAGTCTGGGCCTGGGGAATTGTCCGAGGAAAACCATCCAATAACCATCCGCCGCTCGTATCCGATTGCATCAATCGCTCTCGCACCATGTCAATCACTACTTGATCGGGGACCAACTGCCCTTTATCAAGATAGGACTGCACTTTCAAGCCCAACGGAGTTTGACCAGAGATAGCGGCCCTGAATAAATCACCCGTCGAGATATGGGGAATATTGAAACTCTCAGCTAACGAAACGGCTTGTGTTCCCTTACCTGCCCCAGGTGGCCCAAACAAAATTAGTCCCGCCACTACTGCTTCACCATCCCTTCATAGCGCTGAGAAATTACATACGTCTGGATTTGTTTCGCCGTATCAATCGCCACACCTACAAGAATCAGTAGAGACGTCGCTCCAAAACCAGAGAAAATACCGCCACCCACTGCTCTTTCCGCAGCAACAGGAATGAGAACCACAGCTCCTAGAAAAAATGCACCCAGCAAAGTGAGTCGATTCAAAACTCGCTCAACATATTCTGTCGTTGGTCGACCCGGACGGATACCCGGAATGCTAGCACCCATTTTCTTGAGATTCTGAGACATATCGATGGGGTTTACCACCAAAGATGCATAGAAATAACTAAAGAAAACAATCATGGACAGGTAGAAAATTACATAAACCCAAGGCAAGGAACTATTAGGGCTTAAATACCCAGCAAACTCAATAATTTTGGAGTTATTGGTAAGTCCAGCTAGGGTCTGAGGCAAAATCAACATTGCCGAGGCAAAAATGATCGGCATGACGCCACCTGAGTTTAATCGCAAAGGCAAATAGCTTTTCTGCTCGTTATAAAGTCTGCGACCCACTTGACGACGGGCATACACAATAGGAATTCTGCGAGTCCCTTCCTGGACAAAGACAATACCGACAATCATGAAAATGAAGACCGAAATCAAAATAATGACCTTCGCAACTTCACCGGTTTCGGCAATCTTCAAAGCATTTCCTAAAGTTGCAGGCAAACCTGACACAATACTCAAGAAAATGAGCAAGGACGCACCATTACCCACTCCTCTTTCTGTAATCAGCTCTCCAACCCACATCACAAACATGGAGCCAGCAACCAGGGCCACGATCATTTGGGCAATAAACAAGGGGCCAGCATTAGGCACAACGGGGCTGCCCTCATAATTAGCACCATTCACCAAGATGGCAAATCCAGTACTTTGGATAACTGCCCATCCCAAGGCTACGTAGCGAGTAATTTGGGAAATTTTTCGACGTCCGGCCTCCCCTTCATCTTTCTGAAGTCTCTCAAGAGAAGGGAGAGCCGCCGTCAACAATTGCAAAATAATAGAAGCATTAATAAAAGGAATAATGCCCAACGCAAAAATACCCAGAGCGGAAAAACCACCCCCGGAGAAAAAGTCCAAGAAACCAAAAACAGGATTCCCGGCAAAAGCACTCTTGAATAATGCTCGATCAATACCAGGTATAGGCAGGTAGATCCCTAACCGAACCAAAATCAAAAGCCCAATCGTAATAAAGATTCGGCCTCTTAGCCCAGCCGCCTGGGCCATTTGCATAAATGTTTCTTGGGCGGATGGTGTTTTGCCTCTACTGACAACCATGTCAGGGATACCTCTCTAAGTGCCAACAGAAATTTTAGGATCCAGTAACCTGGAAGCTCCCTCCTGCACCCTCAATCTTAGCAATCGCAGATTGGGTCGCAGCAGCGGCTTGCACATTCAAAGCAACCGTCAACTCACCATCTCCAAGGACTTTTAAGGGACCATCATTACTGGTAATAATCCCTTCAGTCATCAAAGACTCCAAGGTGACATCTGATTTCGCTTTTAAACCATTGAGCTTTCCTACATTAATCGTAGTGTATTGCTTCTGATTAATCAGCGTAAAATGCTTTAACTTGGGTACTCGTCGATAAAGAGGATTTTGGCCACCCTCAAATCCAGGACGAGTCGGCCGACCTGAACGGGATTTTTGGCCCCTCATTCCAAATCCACAACTGGCCCCTTGGCCTGCTGCGATGCCTCGCCCGACCCGGCGGCGGCGATGCTGGGATCCAGTTTTTGGTTTTGCGTCGTTTAGTCTCATAATTTTCTTCAGGGATGACAACTGGGCTTTTAATTACACAAACAAGGGATTAGGTTGCTGCATATAGCTTTTCCACTTCAATACCCCGCTCTTCAGCCACTTCCGAAAAGGTGCGCAGAGAACCTAAAGCATTCAGGGTTGCCCGAGCATTATTCAACGGGTTATCAGACCCCAATTGCTTTGCCAATACATTACGGACACCTGCCAATTCCAGAACAGTCCGCACTGCACCCCCAGCAATAACACCTGTACCTGGTGCAGCTGGGCGCATCATCACTTTTGCAGCTCCACCCCTGCCAATTGTGGGATGTGGAATTGAATTTGCACGAGTCAAAGGAACTTCAACAAGCTGTTTCTTGCCATCCGCAACGCCTTTACGTACCGCACCAATGACATCGCTGGCCTTACCGACACCTACGCCCACTTGACCCCGCTCGTTACCAACGACGACAATGGCCCTAAAGCTCAGTTTTTTACCCCCCTTGACAACCTTAGAAACCCGCCGAATTTGGACAACGCGCTCTTGCCAGTTGGAGTCTTTTTCTTTGTTACGGTTATTCTTGCGACGATTTTCCTTTGCCATGGATAGTATCCTACTTAAAATTCTAAGCCAGCTTCACGAGCAGCATCAGCTAGTGCTTTGACCCGCCCGTGAAATAAGTTTCCACCTCGATCAAAGACCACGGTGCTCACGCCTTTCTGGATTGCTCGCTCAGCGATGAGCTTGCCCACCTCAGTAGACGCAGCACAAGTAGCTCCAGAGGTTCCTTTAGACTTGACTTCAGACTCAACTGTTGATGCAGCAACAAGGGTTTGATGTTGGACATCATCAATGATCTGAGCGTAAATATGCTGATTAGAGCGAAATACCGCCAACCGAGGGCGTTCAGTTGTCCCTGACACTTTGCGACGGACTCGCTTATGTCGGCTACGGGTTGCTTCTTTTCGAGTGGTTTTCATTATTTCTTACCTGCCTTACCCACCTTGCGGCGGACCTGTTCATCGGCATAGCGAATGCCTTTACCTTTGTAGGGTTCTGGGGGACGAACCGCTCGAATCCGGGCGGCAGTATTGCCAACGACTTCTTTATTAATGCCACTAACAGTGACATTGGTATTGCTGTCGACAGCAACCTGAACCCCTTCAGGTGGTTCTATCGTGACGGGATTGCTATATCCCACATTCAGGATTAAGTTACGCCCCTGTACTTGAGCTCTATATCCAACCCCTTGGATTTGCAGCTTTTTCTCAAATCCCTTGGACACCCCTTCCACCATATTGGCAACCAGAGTTCTGGACAAACCATGGCGCTGACGGGCGACCCGAGATTCAGTACGACGAGTCACTTGCAAAAGGTTATCTGTTTGCTCAACTGCCACTTCTGGCGTTAACTCTCTAGATAACTCACCCTTGGGACCTTTAACGGTAACGGCTTGCCCTTTAATGGTGACATTCACCTTATCCGGAACTTCAATGGGTAGTTTACCGATGCGAGACATACTCTAACTCCGTATCAATAACGTTATGAGGGTTAGGATTACCATACATGGCAGAGGACTTCTCCACCGACCCCAGTCTGTCGAGCATCGCGATCCGTCATAATACCGCTGGATGTAGAAATAATGGCAATTCCAATACCTCCCAAAACCCTCGGTAATTCACGACGATTGGAGTAGACTCGTAATCCAGGTTTGCTGATGCGCTTCAACGTGTTAATGATCGGTTGACGATTCTTCCCACGATATTTCAGCGTAATGACCAGGCGTCGTTTGACCCCTTCACCAGCTTCCTCAAAGCTAGTAATAAAGCCTTCATCCTTCAGAACCGAAGCAATGCTACGGGTCATTCTGGTCGATAGCACTTCCGTCGTTTGATGCCGTGCTAGATTCGCATTGCGGATCCGCGTGAGCATATCACCAATAGTGTCATTAGCTGCCATAATTACTCCTTATGAACCGCTCCCTTCGAAACAACTTAATTTTCACGGAAGGGCATTCCCAAAACTTTTAACAGAGCACGACCTTCTTCATCAGTTGTGGCAGTCGTGATAATTGAAACATCCATGCCTCGAATTTGATCGATGCTGTCATAATCAACTTCAGGGAAAATGAGTTGTTCTCGCAACCCCAAAGTGTAATTCCCTCGGCCATCGAAACTCTTCGGGCTTACCCCTCGAAAGTCACGAATCCTAGGCAAAGCTAGATTCAGTAAGCGATCCAGAAACGCATACATACGCTCTCCCCGGAGGGTAACCATCACCCCTACTGGCATTCCTTCTCGAATCTTGAAGCCAGCAATCGCTTTTTTGGCGCGGGTCACAACGGGGCGCTGGCCTGTGATCACCGCTAATTCTTCTAACGACCGCTCTATGGCTTTAGCATTCTGAGAGGCTTCTCCTAAACCCCGATTCACTGAAATTTTAGCGACTTTGGGGATTTGGTGGATATTTGTGTACTTAAACTGTTCCTGTAATTTCGGAACGGCAGTATCTTGATATAGAGTTCTAATTCGGACTGTCATCGCTATTATTTCCTGTAAATCCCTGGGCTTTGTCAGGGAAGATATGAGTTTGTTCGAGCAGAAGCACGTTAGTCAATAATTTCACCCGTTTTCTTGAGCATCCTCACTTTTCGACCTGAGTCATCAAAGGTATAGCAAACTCGGCTAGCAACGTTCTCTTTTTTGGAGTACAACATTACATTCGAGCTATGAATGGGAAACTCCGACGTTGAAATTTGGCCCTCTTCGCTCTCAGAACGAGGCTTGACATGCTTAGTTTTGATATTCACCCCTTCGATCACAACCTGGCTCAGCTTGGGCAGGATGTCGATGACTTCACCCACCTTGGCCTTGTCTTTGCCAGCAATGACTTGAACTGTGTCCCCTTTTTTGACATGCATTTTGTAGCGCTTGGGACTTACCTTTTTTTTAGTCATTTTAGAGAACCTCTGGCGCGAGAGAAACAATTTTAGTGAAGCTCTTGTCCCGAAGCTCACGAGCAACAGGACCAAAGACGCGGGTACCCCTAGGATTGCCATCTGGGTTAATTAAGACCGCAGCATTGTCATCAAAACGGATGCTCATGCCGCTCTCCCGACTAATCGCTTTGCGAGTGCGAACAATAACAGCCCGCACCACGTCTGATTTCTTCACTGGCATATTGGGAGTTGCGTCTTTGACAGTCGCGATAATAATGTCTCCGACTCCACCGTAACGGCGATTGCCGCCCCCAATAACCCGAATACACAGCAGCCGCTTGGCTCCGCTGTTGTCAGCAACATTAAGTGTCGTTTCTTGTTGGATCATGGTTCAGGTTCCTAGGGTCGATTAGCTGCCAGCAAAACATCTGTGACTGCCCAGCGCTTTGTGCGACTGAGAGGGCGGGATTCTCGAATGCGAACGCGATCACCGACATGGCAATTATTTTCTTCATCATGGGCCTTGTACCGACGAGTTTGGCCCACGATCTTTCCATACTTTTTATGAGGGACTCGATTGGATACGGCCACTACGACTGTCTTATCCATTTTGTCGCTAACAACGACCCCAACTCTCTCTTTAATAGCCATTTACAAGTTACTCCAACATTCCAAATTCAGCTTCAATTCATAAATCATCGGCTTCTCAGCTGCTCATCTCTTGCTTTAAAGTCATGAGTTGGGAAATTTCGTGCTGAATATGCTTAAAAAGATGTGGTTGAATAGTCTCTTTTGTTGCTTTTTGAAAGCGAAGATCAAAAAGCTCTTTCTTCAACTCTTGGACTTTGGCGTCTATTTCTTCAACGGAAAGTTTTCGCAAGTCAGCCATTTTTGACAGTGCCATGACCTAGGAGTCCTCCTGTGGACGCGCAATAAACTTAGTTTTAATGGGCATCTTGAAGGCCGCGAGTCGCATGGCTTCACGAGCCGTGGATTCATCCACACCATTCATTTCGTACATGATGCGTCCGGGCTTCACCACTGCTACCCAATATTCGGGCGCACCCTTACCAGAACCCATTCGGGTTTCCGCAGGCCGCATTGTGACGGGTTTGTCTGGAAAAATTCGAATCCAGATTTTTCCGCCCCGGCGAACATAACGGGTCATTGCTCGTCGACCTGCCTCGATTTGGCGAGAGGTAATCCAGGATGGTTCTAGAGCTTGGAGACCATAATCACCAAAGCTTAGGGTATTACCCCGGGTTGCCTTACCGCGCATACGGCCCCGGTGTTGCTTACGAAATTTTGTTCTTCTTGGACTTAACATAATCAGTGATCGGGGTAGTGATTAGCAGGGTCGGACGGTAGGTTCAAGCCGTTCATGGTACAGAAAAGCCAGTGAGAGAGATCGGTTACTCGGAACGATCGTCAAACTGCTGTCGACGTCGCTGTTGTTGACGCCGTCGCGATTGCGGTTCTCGACTAGCAGGTTGCTCTTCCGCACCGGGGAGAATCTCACCTTTGAAAACCCAAACTTTGACACCAAGGATGCCATAAGTGGTGTTGGCAGTTCGATAGGAATAATCAATATTGGCGCGAAGCGTATGTAAGGGGACTCGACCTTCCCGAGTCCATTCACTTCGAGCGATTTCAGCGCCATTGAGACGGCCACCAACTTGAATTTTGATGCCTTCTACGCCTGCGCGTTGAGCCCGTTGAATCGCCTGACGGACCACACGTCGGAACGAGACTCGGCGCACCAATTGCTGCGTAATATATTCAGCAATCAGGGTCGCTTCCGCATCAACTCGGGCCACTTCAACGACATTAATCCGAATGGGACGATCGTCTCCCAGTTCTTTTTGCAGACCCACTCGAAGGGACTCAATACCACTCCCGCCTCGACCGACAACCACGCCGGGGCGAGCAGTACGAACTTCTAGATCGATTTGGTCAGCTTTACGCTCAATCCGAACGCCAGCAATGCCAGCATTACTGAGGTTTTTGTTGACGTAGTTGCGGACTTTATAGTCTTCTTGCAGTAGCTCTGGATAGCGATCAGTGTCTGCAAACCAGCGCGACCAGTGATCTTGAGTGATCCCTAGACGAAAACCGGTTGGATGAATCTTTTGTCCCACAAAAATGTCCTCTACAAATGGCTCAGTATGGATGAGTGCCTAGGCATCAGCTAGCATCAGCACTAACAGCAATCGTGATATGGCACGTTGGTTTTTGAATTTGGTAAGCGCGTCCTTGGGCTCTGGGTCGAAACCGCTTCAAGCGAGGCCCCTGGTCGGCAGATGCATGGCTCACAACCAGGTCACCTGGGTCCAAGCCTTTGTTCGACTCGGCATTGGCAACCGCAGACCGCAAAGCCTTTAATACAGGCTCACAAGCCCGATAGGGCATAAACTCAAGAACAATTAAGGCTTCTCGATAGGAGCGTCCTCGAATTTGATCAAGTACACGGCGCACTTTCCGGGGAGACATGCGGATATATTTAGCTTTGGCGTAAGCGCCATTGATATCTTTTAGTTGCGTTGTCATCGCGTTATCCTACATGCGAGCTTTTCTATCGCCTTTGGAGTGGCTTTTAAAGGTACGAGTGGGGGCAAATTCACCCAGTTTATGTCCCACCATCTGTTCATTGACATAAACCGGAACATGCTGGCGCCCATTATGGACAGCAATGGTATGGCCAATCATGTGTGGACTGATGGTGGATGCCCGTGACCAAGTTTTAATCACTTGCTTTTCCCCTTTTTCATTGAGCTTTTCGACCTTCGTGAGAAGGTGGTCAGCAACAAAGGGGCCTTTTTTCAGAGAGCGAGACATGGTTGAGTGAATGAAACGTCAAATAAATTGCAAAAGAGATTAAGACTGGCGACCGCCCCGACTTCGCTTGGAAGAACGGCGACGACGACGGACAATCAGCTTGTTGCTCTGCTTATTCTTCTTCCGAGTCTTATAGCCCAAGGTGGGTTTACCCCAAGGCGTTACAGGACCGCTACGACCAATGGGTGCACGGCCTTCACCCCCACCATGAGGGTGATCCACGGGGTTCATTACAGAACCTCTAACTTTAGGACGCCGGGCTTTCCAGCGATTGCGGCCTGCTTTACCAATGGTGATGTTATTGGCTTCAACATTCCCGACTTGGCCAATGGTGGCATAGCATTCTTTCTGGAAGAGGCGAACCTCACCGGAAGGAAGCTTCAGGGTAACCATTTTGCCTTCTTTCGCTACGACCTGAGCCATGGCGCCAGCAGAACGAACGAGCTGTCCACCCTTGCCAGGGATCAGCTCAACGTTATGAACGTCAGTACCTAAGGGAATCTTCTCAAGGGGCAAAGCATTGCCAACCTCGATGGGTGCATCTGGGCCAGCAACAATGGTGGTTCCCACCTGCATGTTACGAGGATGGAGAATATATCTTTTTTCTCCATCTTTATAGTTAACAAGGGCAATCCGAGCATTGCGGTTGGGATCGTACTCGATCGTCGCAATGGTGCCAGGAACACCAAGTTTGTTTCGGTAAAAGTCAATAATTCGATAGCGACGCTTATGGCCACCACCTCGACGTCGACTAGTGATTACACCTCGGTTGTTGCGACCTTTGGCACGGTGCTTGGCTTTAACCAGGGATTTTTCTGGCCGATCACGAGTAATTTCGGCGAAGTCCGAACCCGTCTTTTGACGAGTCCCGGCGGTATAGGGTCTGTAATAGCGGATGCCCATTGCTATATCACTTTTAAAAAGACGTCAGAGAGCGGCATTTAGACTTCAGGGAAGAGATTAATGGTGTTTTCGGGGGCCAAAGTCACTGTAGCCCTTTTGTATTGAGCCTTATGACCAACGAACTTACCAATGCGCTTTTTCTTGCGGGGTAAATTGCAGGTAGAAACCCCAGTGACCTTAACATCAAACAGCTCTTGAATGGCTAACTTGATTTGAGGCTTAGTGGCTCTAGGATCGACTTCGAAAACATACTGATTGTTTTCGAGGAGTAGGGTTGCTTTTTCAGTGACGATGGGTCGTCGTATCAAATCAGCTAAGCTGGTGGGCGTTACCTTAGTCACTGTAAACCTCCTGGATTTTTGCGATCGCAGATTCAGTAGCAACAATCTGATCCGCAGCGAGTAAATCGTAAATATTTAAGTGGTCAGCCATAATCAGCTTGAGCTGAGCCACGTTCCGAGCTGAGAGATAGACCGTTTC
>CALDHF010000238.1 GCA_937941595.1 uncultured Acaryochloris sp.
ATTACCAGCAATCGCTTGATATCGAGATTGAAACCAACAATCGAAATGGGCAAGCGATGACCTACCACCAGCTCGGTAGGGTTGCTGAAGAGCTACGGGAGTATGAGCAAGCCCGCACTTATTACCAGCAGGCGCTCGATATCGATATTGAAACCAATAATCGAAATGGGCAAGCAATGACCTACCATCAGCTCAGCAAGGTTGCCGAAAAGCTACAAGAGTATTGAGCAAGCACAAACTTATTATCAACAGGCGCTCGATATGTGTTGAGCGTACCCAGCCGATAAACTGAGTCCGCTAGATTTCTGCAATCACGACGTTTCTCTACAGCTTATGAAAAAACTCCACATTGCTATTTCGACCGATGATATCGCAGGGACGGTTCAAGACTATAGCCAACGTCTATCCGCTCATCCTTGTGTTGTGATTGATGGAGAATATGCACTCTGGCGCACTGATACGCTCAATGTTTCCGTACGCCGAGATACTTCGATCCAGAAAGGCACCGTCAGACATCTGGGGTGGGAAGATACCACCGCTACAGGATTTACAGCCGATGTAGATATCAACGACATTACCTGGGAATGTTTTACAGCAGATCAACAAGCTGAGGAAATTAACGACCTATGGCCTGGTACCCACTATCGACCCTAGATGCTAGGTTTTGTTGCCACCAAAACACCCATCAAACCTCCAGCGATTGGGTAGTGGGTGACCCCCGTAAATCCTGCCGCCTCCGCTAGCTTTTCCTGCTCAGGTCCTTGAGGAAAGCGTTCTAGACTAGGCGTGATATAAGCATATTCATCCGTTAGACCATAGCGTTGGGCTGTGGGGACCACCACTGATTGCAAATACCAGTTCTGAAACAGTTGTATCCAAGCCTGTTGAGGCTGATGAAAATCGAGAATAGCAGCACGGGCACCGGGTTTAAGGACACGATGCATTTCCCGCAAGCACCGGGGAATATCGGTGACGTTACGGAGTCCGTAACCCATGGTGATGCAATCAAACATGTCAGAGGCAAAGGGCAGGGCTAGAGCGTCACCCTCCACCCAATCCAGCACTAAATGCGGATATTGAGTAGTGCTGCGCTGTTCGGCAATGGCTAGTTGTTCCGTGGAGAAATCAACACCCATGACTTTTCCTTGAGGCTGTACCTGCTCTGCCAACAGCCTGGCCAAATCACCACTGCCACAACAAATGTCTAATCCTAGATCCCCCGGTTGCGGGTTGGCCCACTTGACCGCCATCATTTTCCAAATCCGGTGCTGCCCCAAACTGAGCCATTGATTGAGGTCATCATAAACCGGAGCAATTCGGTTAAAAATGTCTTGAATATCAGAGGATAGAGGAGTTGGACTCATGGGGTGCCAGTCAAATGGATAGAACAGTGAGGTTGAAATGGTAACGGTGTGGCAAATCGACTTTGATCGCCGTCCTCTTAAGAATACTGAGGACTATCCCCTCTGGGAACTCACCATTTACGATCCGCAAACTCAAATGGCCTGTCATCGGTTCTGTCCTGAACCCCAGGTCAGCCCTGATTGGTTAGTCAAGCAACTCCAAGAACTGTTTACATTAATGGGGCCACCGCCCAGACAATTTCAGGTGTTTCGGCCTCGTAGTCTGACCTATATGCAGGCCGTCGGTGAGCAATTGAATATCCCGATTGAGGCCACACGACAAACCCTAGGGCTAAAGCAAGTTGTGCAAATGCGAGTTCCAGCCTATGCTCAAATGCCAGAATACACAGGCCAATCCTATGACCCCTTAGCCATAGAACCCCTCCCCCCTCAACCAATGCCAGAAGCATTATGGGGAGAGCAATGGCAGTTTGTGACCTTGGCTGCCTCCGAGCTGGAATCCGTTTTGCTGCAACGTCCTATTCCAGTACAGAGTATTCCCCCCCAGCTATTGCCCAGTCAATTGGGCTTAGCCGCCGGGACAAAAATACCCGGTGTTTTAATCAATGGCGGCCGACGCGCGATGCAGCTTGCTCAATGGCTACAGCAGCGTCAACCCGCTTCGATGCAAACCATGCGAGCTGAGTTGAGTGGTCTAATTTTGTCCGCAGGTTTGAATGAACGCTATGTCTTAGTCACCTATGGTGACCCCGATATCGTTGCAGCAGCTCAGGGGTTTGAACAGGGGAAGCCAGCTAGTCAAGGGCTACATTTTTTGCTGGTCCAGCCTGATGATTCAGGCGTAACCTATACCGGTATTTGGTTATTGTCTGCGTTGGTGTAATCCAATCAGGTCCAGAATAGAATGGTGTGCCTAGCTCTATTCACATCACAGGAAATGCAGCCAGAATATTTTGAACAATATTGCGATCGCAAACAACGGGGTTTAAAACAAGAAGCCCGGAAGCTGCTGCTCGCCTTTATTGCTTCTTTTCAGGATTTGGCAGAAAAGACGGACTGGACCAAAGCCTATTTGCACAGTTGGGACAGGGAAAATGAGCCTAAAATTCGATATGAATTGTATGAAGCAGTGATTTTCCCAGCGTTGCTACACGGATATCGACAACAAGAACTATGGGGTTTCAAGGGTTTGGTCCAAACGGCTCAAAATTTGTATCAAGCCCCCCAGTTATGGTCGCAAATTGACCAAAAGACCGATTGGGTTTTACTAGCAGAAGCGCAAGCCCTGGCTCCTGACGATGAATCCCTGAGACAACAGATGATTAGCAAAAATATGAGGTGGTTCGATTATTGCCAGCATGAATGGCCTGCGGGGATTTTATATGGCCATGATGGCGCTTCTATTGCGGAGTGTGAGGACATTTTGCAGGCAGTTGAAAAGACGCGGGTTTTAGATTGTGATCGCAACCACAAAACCTTTCTAGATCAGTTCGAAAGCAAAGTCCAAACCTATCAACGTCGGCTGCTCAATCAAAATTGAGACCTTGGAGTACAGAGTTGACGTTCTTGATCGAGTAAGTTGGCCGTGGGGTTATTGAGATAGAGCTGTAGCCACTCACAGCTCCTGGCCAACAGCTTATCTAAACTCAAGGCTTCAATTGCCCAAACCTTGACCCCTTGGTTTTCAGACGCCGTGGCCACAAACTGGCCATCGGCACTAAAACTGAGGTCAAATAAACGGCTGTTGCCATGCTTAAACTCAGCTAGTTGGCGGCCCTGAAGTTCCCATAACCGCAACGTGCCATCTTCGGAAACTGTCGCCAGGGATTGCCCATCGGGACTAAACTGCACGCCGCGAACAGCCCCTCGATGCCCTTCAAACTTAGCTAAAGATTGCCCCTGCAAATCCCATAGTCGTGCTGTGCCGTCATCAGATGCTGTTGCCAAGGATTGTCCATCAGGACTAAATTGCACGGTCCATACTCGGCCTTGATGCCCCTCTAAGATGGCAGTGGTTTGACCTGTGAACGACCAGAGTCGGACAGTTTGATCTGCAGAAGCTGTTGCCATGATCGGATCCGTAGGACTAAACGTGACACTCCAAACGGGACTGCGATGCCCTCTGAGGATCGCGAGAGATTGCCCCTGCCAGTCCCATAAGCGGGCAGTGCCATCCTTAGAGGCAGTAGCAATCCGCTGGGCAGCAGGGGCAATACTGACGCCAAATACTTCCGACTGATGCCCTCGCAACTCAGTGATCAGGTCTCCAGTATTCGTCCATAAACGAGCGGTACGATCGCTAGAGGCAGTGGCAAAATACGCTCCTTGGTGAGTGATATCCCAGATGCGATCGTCATGGGCATTAATGCGCAGCCGTTCTTCACCACCAGCATCCCAAACCCGGATGAACTGATCACCACCAGCCGTCACCATCGCCGGGTCCTGAGATATAAAACGAAGACTGAGCACAGGACGAGCATGTTTAAGGATCTGCACAGGTCCCTTCTGGCGCAAGTTCCATAAACGGGTGGTGTAGTCTTCTGAACCGGAGACTAGCCATTTACCATCGGGACTAAACTGCACGCTTCTCA
>CALDHF010000239.1 GCA_937941595.1 uncultured Acaryochloris sp.
GAACCCATTGAGATCAATGGCTTTGTCCCCGTTAGTGCATGTTCGCTACTGAGCATCCGGCTTGTCTTGAGAACAGGATGAATGTGGTTCAGGTTTAGAGTCGTCTGTTGTGGAGTCTTCTGGTATGGAATCTCCACCCGCATCGGTTAAGAGCTTTGTCCCAGAGCAGAGGGATGCTTTTAGCTGTGTCTGATTTTGGTTCGCAAAGACTTGATAGCGCTCCCCCATTGTGAAGTTGATGCCACAGGCAGCACTATTGGAGGCACTCTCAACCACCTGCTCCGCTGACACAGACCCTTTTTGCTGATCTTCTACCTCAAATGTCCAAATAATCGGTGTAAGACCGCCAAATTGATTCGGTTCTGCAGTCGGAATTTTCTTATCGATGACCCGCCCTGTAAACACAACATCAGCCCGTTCCAGCTGTTCTTCGGGTGTACTGCGCATACAGCTACAGGCCAGAGCCGCCTTGGGTTGAAGTAATTGCAACAAACCCATCGTGCCGAATAGGCACGTAAACAACAGGGTATTTTTGGACATACAGATATCCCTCCTTGGATTAACCCATGGGCAGCGAGTGGTCACTTACTTGACCAGCAGTAGAATTGCACTGCCTATAGGTTTAGACCCATTTAGAAAGAAGGGGTTCCAATCTAGGGAGTATGGAAAATAACTTGCGCTCGACCAGAAGGGATAGACTGGCCATTTATCTCAACTGCTGCTAAGGCATTAGAGACAGACTTGGATGATTTTGAGAATAGACCTTCAGAGGAAGACGAGCTGCCAGATAGAGTTACCACTGGCGCTGGCGTCCCCACGATTTTATCTCCCACAGTAATACTCGGTAGGGAGCCAGCACTAAATTGATAGGTTGTCTCTGTTGGATGACTCGTTGGAGTAATTTCTTCAGCTTGAACAACTGGGATCATGGAAGCCATCATTAGACTTGTAATAATGCCATATTTAATGATTTTCATGATGTGTATCCTCTAAGGTCGGAGTGATGGGAGGTCGCGTTCTTGATTAGCTCTTAGTGCAAAGTTGCAGTAAAACTTGTGTATAACTTGTATATCTTGATAATGGCTGTTCTCAAACGAATTATCTTCCCAGAAAATACGGATCTTTAGGTCTCGACAGTTTTTGCTGTCCAGAATGAATAGGGTATTTATGCATAAAGAAAA
Source organism: uncultured Acaryochloris sp. (assembly GCA_937941595.1). Classification (GTDB taxonomy): domain Bacteria; phylum Cyanobacteriota; class Cyanobacteriia; order Thermosynechococcales; family Thermosynechococcaceae; genus Acaryochloris. The sequence continues at coordinate 1,182 of CALDHF010000239.1, forward strand.
CCCTGAAATGTCTCATTAAAATAGAATTTCAGGGTTTTGAGGATGATAGTGAAGCAGTTGAGCGATTGCTTTTAATAGGTGTACATTGATTGATCCATAGACTTGGTTCGAGCTGCCTGCCGACGTTGTCGTCGCTGAATCAAGATAGCTTTGGCTTTGCGGATCAATGCAAAAATCATTAATAACACGGCCCCCGCAGCCAGCAAGGGCAGGGCTAGACCCAATAGAGTTAATAATACGGATAAGACGGCCTCCGCTGTGGAGAGAAGCGGATTACCCACCCCGCCTGTAAAGGTGGTAGCGGCAACACGAGTGACGGAGGTGGTGGCTTCCACAATGCCGGCGGTACTTCCCCCTGCCAGAATTGCTAATGTCCATTGCAGGACGGGGTTGAGATCGCCTAAGGTTGCGGCTGTGAGGACAGAACCTACGGCGATCGCAGTGGGCATCTCAATCAGATCGAGCAAATTATTAACCCCAGGAACGTAGTAAGCCAGTACCTCCACCACCACCGCTGTGCTTAAAACCATCAGGGTAGGATAGGTGCCAATCCATTGCAGATTTGGAGCCAACTGTAAGTCCCCAAACAGGGCCGCCAGAGACATAATCAACGGGGGAATGAACACCCGTAAACCACTGGCCGCACTCAGGGTGATACCCAGGCAGAGACTGATCAGAATTTCCATATCATTCCGGTTGAGGATTTCCGTTTATATTGCGTCAATGGCATCTTCTAAGGTTGCTAGGGTATTTTGCAATAGCGTCAGTTGATGCTGATTCTGGTAGCGAGTGGATTCAGGCTGTTCCATCACAATTGGTGTGAGAATGATGCCTTCCGCGATGCTTTCATAGTCCTGGAGGGCTGCGAGGGCGGCTGACCTAAACTGACCCAAATAATAGTGAGCGGCCTGGAGGTCTCTGCCATCCGTATTTTCCACGGTGGGCGGATTGGCCTCGGCGTCGGCTATATTCTCCATTTTACTGACGATATAGCCAGTTCCCCCAAAGATGGCGGCTCCCAAAGGTCCGCCCATAAGCCAGCCGAGACCCGTTGCGATCGCAACGGGGGCAATCTCTTCTTCCTGAGATGGGGAGGGGGCTGACGCCTGGGATGCCGATGACGGTGCGGGTTCACTGGGAAACGCAAACCACAATTCTGCTGGACGCGGCTGGTTGAGAAACTCACAGGCTTTGTGAACCCAAGCCACGGTTTGGCGTTGATGGGTAAGCCATTTCGGTTTTAAGGTCTTATTCAGCCAAGTCGGAAAGCGCTGTTCTTGCAAAGCCAGCTGGGCTCCCTTTTCATGCTCGCGCAGCAAACTGGTTAGATCTAACCAGTTTTTGGTTTCTGCAACACTTTCTCGAAAGCCTTTGATAATCAGTTGTTGAGCCCGTCGCTTAATATCCAAGCGTTGTTGAGCCCGGTCTTGGGCATCGGTGTGAACATCGGATTGGACCCCCTCAATTTTCTGAACCAAAGCCTGTTGGAGCCGTTTTGCGATTGCGATCGCACGCTGCGGTTGTTGCGGTGGCCCCTGGGTTTGATAGGTCTGAACAATATTGTGTAACGCCGTCTCCAGCATTGGTAGTCCTGTGGTTTGGGCAGCGGCCATATCCCCCTTTAACCTGGCTCTGAGGGCAGGCAGGGCATCCACTCGATAGAGATTACTAATGCCTGACGGCAGCTGCGATCGAAAACTCTCCGCCACAAACCGCATCCGATTCATGACCTGCTTTTGATCCTCAGGATCTAGTAAATTCAAAAAGTTGACCACAAAGATAACACTGTCAATGCCCCGGTCCAGCAGCCAGTCTCGGAGATGTTCCCGTTCTTCGAGGGTCATCAGCTTGCGACCATCCAGCATCTGAATCACCAAATCAGCTGTCAACAACTGCTCCTTGGCTAAGGCATCTTGGGCTTCGCGATCGTTTGTTCCTGGTAGATCCAGCAGCTCTACCCCCGTTTGCAAAAAAGGATGAGGGCAACTCACTTCAACCGAAACCACATCCTCACGCA
>CALDHF010000240.1 GCA_937941595.1 uncultured Acaryochloris sp.
CCTACTTCGGTGATGGCCCAAGGTGCCGGAATGGTTGATGCCAGTGATGGCCTATTGGATATTACGATTGGTGCTCCCCAAACAGATTTGGAAGCCGTTGGAGCGATGGTGAATTTAGTGGGGGCCGCCCTTCTGCGCCAACCCACCAATCGAGAAGACATTATCAATCTGCAAACTCGGCGGGTGAAGGTGAAGACCCATCCACCGCAAAAGGTTGTGGTGGATGGGGAGATGATAGGGACAACTCCCATCGAAGTGGAATGCATTCCTCGCGGGTTGATTGTGTTTGCCCCAGAGTCAGCAGATCTTCACCAGGAAACTTTGGAATCAGAAGCCTAAACAGGTTGAAAGGCATGCCGATTAACGATGAAAACCTTTATGGTCATGATGGAACTTACGATCATGGCCATGGTGCTTATCGTGATGCTTCTTATCAAATTTTTTGAATTTCTTGAATCCAAAATTAGGGGAGCGACGGAATCGGTTAAAGCGTCGGCGACCGTGATTTCGCTGACGGAATCTGCGGCGACTATGAAAACCACGACGATGATGACCAAATTTATTGAACTTTAAGGAGACCAATTGGGGTTCTTGCAGGTCGGAGAATAACCCAACTTCAGCGGCTTTCGCTTCACTGATGCCCACCGTGAACACGGATAAACTAAGTAATGCAGTGGAGAGTATACGTTTCGGAGTCATCTTCTGTGCCTCGCTTTTCATTAATCTCAATCTAAAGCTGAAATCTGAGAAGACGCTGATGGCTCTCTGAGGTGAGGTGATCAGATTGCTGAAGATTATCAACCATTATGAGAATGCTCCTGTTTGCAAGCATTCACTCTCTCTGGGACTCCTAATTCGTTAAGCTGAAGACTCTTTGGTTCCCATCGTCTCACTAGGTCTTGCATGAGGTTGCGAAATAGATTGTCTAAGCAACGGACTGATCAGCATCCGCCACAGCTCCATCCGCTGCTCCATCCCCAATGGCCTTTTGACCCCGGCAAGCTGCCCTTCTTTTATGGCTGGGCGATTTTAGCAGCTTGCACTATCGGAATCATCATGAGTATCCCTGGGCAAACCATGGGAGTGAGCGTCTTTACGGACTATTTGATTGAGGCCACGGGGGTATCGCGGCTGCAGCTTAGCAATGCCTATCTGATTGGCACGGTGACTAGCGGATTGTTGTTGCCGTTTGGGGGTGTATTTTTAGATCGGTTTGGAACGCGCCTGTCTGTGGTGTTGGCTTCAGTTTGGTTGGGGCTGACGTTGGGGTATATGAGCGTGTGCGATCGCATCGCCGTATCCCTCACTCAAACCTTAAACTTACCCACCTCCAGCTATGTCGCCTTCGGCTTGCTGGTGCTAGGCTTCACCAGCCTGCGATTCAGCGGTCAAGGCATGCTCACCATGTCCAGTCGCAACACCTTAGGAAAATGGTTTGATAAACGCCGGGGTCTAGCCTCGGGAATTGCTGGGGTCTTTATCTCTTTTGGGTTCGCCTCTACCCCATCTATTGTTAATGCTTGGATCGAAGCCACAACCTGGCGGTGGACCTGGGTGAGTATGGGGTTAATAGTGGGGTTGGGCATGAGCAGTTTAGGCTGGATCTTCTATCGAGATAATCCCGAAGAATGTGGCCTAAAAATGGATGGGAAGATCAAGTCTTCAGTCTCCAAACCATCCCAAGCTGCCTCTGACACTCGCAAAGATTTCACTCGTGGTGAGGCCCTCCGCACACTATCGTTTTGGGCAGTGACATTGGCCCTATCTTGCCAAGCGCTAGCGATCACGGGGATCACCTTCCATATCGTCGATCTGGGGGCGGAAGTGGGCTTAACGAAAACCGAAGCCGTGGCCCTATTTATCCCAATGGCATTGGTATCGACGGTGATGGGGTCTTTGATGGGTTTGGCTGCAGATCGAATTCGCTTGCAATTTCTGTTTATGGGAATGATGACCGCCCTAGGTATTGGTATTGCCAGTATGGCTAATTTGGATGTTGTGGCTTTGCGCGGGTTTGCAATTGCTGGATTGGGCAGTAGCGGCGGTTGCTTTGGCACCTTATCTGCCGTGGCTTTACCTCGCTTCTTTGGCCGTACCCATCTAGGGGCAATTTCAGGGGTACAAATGATGAGTATTGTATTTGCGAGCGCGGTAGGACCGTCCTGGATGGCCTTTTCTAAAGACTATTTGGGGTCCTATCAGATGGGCTTGTATAGCTTTTGCATTTTCCCACCTATCATTCTGCTATTGAACCTAGTTGCACCTAATCCGCAAGTTCAAACTCGTTAAGGCCATTTGCTTAATGGATCTTCTAAGCAAAGCACTTGCTATAAGTTGCGATGCCATAAGGCACTAACCTTAGTGCAAAAAAAGCACTACAGATAAGCATCTTCGGCTCATTTGTGATGATGTATAGACAGAGTCCCCCTCCAATGAATATCAGCAGGAACAACATATAGCTAAACAACCGTGCTGGATGAACTTTTTTCCCCCACTCAGACCAATGGGTGACCAGTGAGTTAGCAATATGAACGGGTTCCATCTCTTTCGTATACTTGGCAAAATACAACCGAGCATGCAACCATCCTAAAAATTGACCCAAGCTAGCCACCAAGATCACCCCCCATACGTTGATAACGGCAAGGATCATTACGGGAATTAGAACTCCCACACTACAGCACAAAGTAGAGTGTATCCTGTCCCACAACCTATAGTACTGATGTAATCTTTTTCGTAGCCTTGTTTCTAACTCTGGTGAAGAGACGTAATACCCTTGACGACCTAGGGAACCTTGAGGGTAAAAAGTCTTAGTGCCGTCCTGTAAAGTTTGGAAGTGTAAGTCCGACTGGGCTCTGCGTAAGTCCGACTGTGTTTTAGTGATCTTTTTCCACATAACGCTACCTTGTACATCACCTGAAACCGTATTTTTGACTTGAGTTGTACCTAATCCGCAATCTCTTTCCCAGTAAGACCATCGTCTCAATGAGTCTTTTTCTTAAAAAACCGACCGTAAATTGCGACGCCCCCAGGAATAAACATCAAGGCAAAGAAAACAATACAGAGCAACATCTGCGGCTGATAAGAATTGCTATAAGACCAAATACTGACCCCAATCAAAACGATCCAAAGCAACATATAGCCAAATAGTGATGCTGGATGAGCCGATTCTCCCCACTTTGACCAATGGAAAATCGGTGAGTTTGCAATAGGGGCGGGTTCCATCTCTTTTGTATACTTAGCAAAATATAGATAGTTCGTCAGCCATCCTAAGCAGCTACAAAAGCAAATGATCAAGATGAATACCCATATATTGATCATCGCCAGCGATCCGGCAAACGCGCCCAGAACAGCACACCATAGTACTTGTCTTCTGTGAAAACGACGTATGTCTTGCCTTAGTTTTGGCTCAAGTTCTGGTGAAGAAACGTAGTAGCCTCGGCGGCTCAGAGGACCTTGAGGATAAAAGATCTTGGTTCCATTCTTTAGGGTTTTGAAGTGGGAGTCTGACTGTAGTTTGATGTTGTTACTAAGCATTCATCTATCCTGTTCGCAATCTGACTTTTATCTTGCGGTATCAAAATAGACTAAGCAATGACCCAGTTACCCCTAAGTCTGTGATATTGATCGACGCTAGGATAGCGTTCCTAGACATTGATATGACCAGCGAAGCTAATAGAGTTGACATCAGAAAGGTTTAGACACCTATGGGTTGTCTCACATTCATGACCATAAATCATAATCATGCAGAAAAATGTATTATGTTGTAGTATGCAATGGGAGCCTGCTAACAGACACCTACACAGCAGGATGAGTTTCAGCAATCATGGCGACTTACAAAGATATTGTTCGATATTATCGACAATACTGGAGGATCTCTTTCCTCAGCATTGCAGCAGCCAGCCTGTTTGAAATTATTGACCTGGTGGTTCCTTATGCTATTGGCCAAATTCTCAACGTTCTGTCTCGGGAACCTTTAGATTCCCCCTTGCAAGCGCTTATCGGTCAAATTTCTGTAGTTAGCCATCTACCTATGGGCCGCTCCCTATCCCTATGGACCTTGTTAGGTATGATCTTTCTGGTGACCGTGGTTCGGGCACCGATTCAACCCTGGATTGGCAGTTGGTTTCACTGGGCGATACCATTGAGAGCAAAACGCGATCGCACCCGCCAAGTCCTTCAGAAAATCCTCACCCTCCCCCTCGATTTCTACGATGAAAATAATCCGGGACGAATCGCAGGCCGGGTTGCTAGAGGGGTGACGAATCACACTTGGACCTATCCCGAAATTGCCGGACAGTTTATTCCCAAGCTCATGCGAGTGCTGGGTATTTTTATCGTCATTGGTTTGATCGAGTGGCCCATTGCCATTATTTTTCTAATTTCTTTTATCATCATTTTCTCCTTCAGCCTGTGGGACCTACGATTGCTGATCAAGCGAGAAGAGATTCTTGATCGCTATATCGAAAACACTGAGAGTCGCACCTCAGAGATCATCACCAATATCAAGACGGTCAAAGCCTTTGCCACAGAAGCTGCGGAATTAGAGCGACAACAGCAACGTCTCGATCGGGAAATGCAGGTGGTTCTATTCCGGATTCATAAGGGCTATGTGAAACTAGCCACTTGGCAACGAACTATTGTGCAAGCCTGTGTTTTTGGTGTGCTCACCTTAACCTTAATGGCGACAGTACGGGGTGATATTTCCTTGGGCCATTTTGTTACCACCCTAACCGTATCCAGCATGGCCTATGCCGAAATTGAGCCCCTGAGTATGGTGGCTGAAATTTTTGCCCGTCGCTATGCCTCCATGTTGAGGCTGCATGAATTTATGCAGCAACCCGATGGGCCAGATGCATCGAGTTTGAGTCTAGAACCAGTCCATAAAAATCCCTATCGGTTCTCTGGCAATCTGGAGTTGCAGCATGTCAACTTCGGCTACGATCCCAATCAACCCGTACTACAAGATATCAATCTGACCATCAAACCTTGTCAGACTGTGGCCTTAGTAGGGCGATCAGGGTCGGGGAAATCCACCTTGGTCAAACTCCTCTTTCGCTACTTTGAACCCCATGGCGGACAAATCCTCATGGATGGCCAAGATATTCGCACTCTGGATGTGACGCGTTATCGCCGCCGATTGGCCATTGTTCACCAAGACGTGGATATTTTTAACGGTACTATTTTGGATAATCTTATCTACGGCAATCCTCAAGTTGGATTTGAGCAGATCCAATCAGCTTGTCGCATTGCCAAGGTTGAAGAATTTGTCCATCAGCTGCCCCAAGGCTTCGCCACTGTGGTGGGGGAACGAGGGGTGCGGTTATCAGGCGGACAACGCCAACGCTTGGGAATTGCTCGGGCTTTGATTGTTGAGCCTGATGTGCTGGTTTTTGATGAAGCCACTTCTAGCCTGGACTATGAGTCTGAACGCACAATTCAGCTAGCCATGCAGTCTATTTTGGGAACACGAACCCTGCTGATTATTGCCCACCGTTTGAGTACGGTGCGAGAGGCGGACCAAATTGTAGTGTTAGATCAAGGCCAGATTGCAGAGGTAGGGAACCATGAACAGCTCTTGCGCCATGGAGGGATCTACCATCGACTCCATGCTTTGCAGGAGACAGGTGAGCTTAGGGTTTAGTCATAGAAAAGGGTACAAATACAAAAAAGCAGGATTCCTTCAACCGGAATCCTGCTTTTGAATCAGTTCAAGACTATTAGAGATGAGTCTTAAAAATTCATCTCAGCAGCTTGTACTTTCTCAACTTGCTTCTTCTTCAGAACCAGCAAGGTTTGAGAGAGCATAATGGCACTAAAGAAAGCCATCAACCACTTAATCCGGGTTCCACTTTGTAAGACAATTTCAGCATCTCTCTGACCGAAACCGCCGACATTGGGATCCGAACTTAGGGCAGTACCGTCAGCAACAGCTTGGCCTTCGGCAACTACAACTTCTAGACCAGCAGGAATACTTTCCGTAACTGTGCTCCCATCATCTTTTTTGATGGTGACTGCGGTTTCGCTAACGCTACTCACAAGACCTGAGACAGATGCAGTTACAGCATTGACGTTGGTCTTATCACCTGTAGGATAAATCTGACCGCGACCTCGGTTGCCGCCAGCATGCACAGAATACTTACCGAAGTGAATAGTTGGATCCGTGGAAGGATCAGGCGACAACACAGGAAAGACAATTTCCTGATTTTGATCACCAGGCAAAGGACCCACAACAATCACGTTGTCGGTGTCAGGCTTGTACTTCTGGAAGCTAACGCCCGCGATCTCTTCCTTCATCTTTTCAGGAATACGATCGTCAGGAGCAATTTTGAAGCCATCAGGAAGCATTAACACAGCCCCGACATTAAGAGGGCCAGGATCACCACTGCCTAAGACTTGCTGGGCATTGGTGTCGTAAGGAATTTTGACAACTGCCTCAAATACAGTGTCGGGTAAAACGGCTTGAGGAATTTCAACTTTGGTAGTTTTTTCCGCTAAGTGACAGTTAGCACAAACGATACGGCCGTTGGCCTCTCTAGGGCTATCGTAGGCTTGCTGAGCATAGATCGGAAACGCCTGGGCAGCTTGGGGTAGGGAAAAGACGCTAGTGACGACAAGGAAGAGGGCAGCCAGGAGGCGGAGGCTCTTTTGCGTCAAGACGGATAAAAGGCTTTGCTTCATTAGTCTATCAATATAAACCTGACAAGATCGATGGGACAGAAAGGGAGTATTTGGTGCGAACATCCACACAAAACTAGGTCCACCAGGGGTCTTTGTCTGTGCGGAAATCTGTTTCTGTCCAGGTCGTGAATACAAGTTTGCCATCCACATCATCTGCATGGACAAGGGCCAAGGATAGCGGTGCGGGACCCCGAACGACCTTGCCAGTCGCGTCATACTGTGACCCGTGGCAAGGGCAAATGTACTTGTTCTGGCCTGCATTCCAGGGAACGACACAACCCAAGTGGGTGCAAACGGCGTTCAAGCCATAGTCTGCAATTTCGTTGCCATCTGTAACAACAACGTAGGTTGGATCTCCTTTGAACCCTTGGGTTAAGGTGCGATCTCCAGGACTATGTTCAGCCAAAAAATTACTGACTACGACATCGTTGCCTAGGGCGTCTTTGGCGTTAAGACCACCACCGCTACCGCCACTAGCAGGGGGGATAAAATATCTTACGACTGGGTATAGCCCCCCTAGTGCTGTGCCAGTGATAGCACCAAAGGTCAGCAAATTCATAAATTGACGACGCCCCATATCGGGCACGTCAGAAGATCCAGAGACTTGAGCCATGATTTACGCTAGTGTACTGATTTGACGGATTAATAGCATTAAAGCCAGACCCTATATGGCAACGCCCATGATCGTAGATTACGATTGTTCACCCTCGCTAATCTATTGAGATTAGTGAGTTGAAGACATGTTGCAAATCACCATCAGGTGGCATAACATTTCTTGACATTATTATCACACTTGATGAGCCCCAATTTCATACGAAATGTAAATTCGTTGCTGCCAATCTTGGACTTAAGCAGGTTTAGCAGCTTGCTTCCAGCCTGCTAGACACGTCAGAATAGGGGTGATTTCGATGGCAGAGGATTCAGACCTAATCACTATGACAGGCAATGAGCTGCATCAATTACTGATCGAGAAGTGGGGACGGTCTTACGATATCCAGTTGCGCCGGACTCAGGGCAAAATTTTTGTACAGGTTATGTGGCGCTATTTGGAGCAAGCCTCATTCCCGATGACGGAATCAGAATATTTAGAGCATCTAAGTGCCATAGCTGTCTATCTTCAAGGTTGGGACGCGGTCCAGCAGGTCCGAGAGTATATCCAAGACACCAAGCAACGCCCTCGTTTAGGGAAAGCCGTCAGCATCCCCCTCGAGTTAGGAGGTCGGACGTCTGAATGGTTATTGGAAAAGTTCTAGTCTCTTTGATGGGCTGGCTAGTGGCCTGTTAGGATGACCAGTCCAATGCCGCCAAAATATAAGCCGACGACAGCACCCCCTAAAAGGCTTTGGGTGAGGGGATCCGTCGATGGGGTTAGCACCGCCCCCAGGATGGCAGCACCGAGGATGACATAGCGCCAACCTGACAGCATTTGGCGGCTAGAGACAATGTTAGTGAGTCCGAGTAGTAGTTGAACAACAGGAATCTGAAAGGCGATGCCTGTACTAAACAGCAGCAGCAAGACAAACTCAAAGTAGCGATCGATGGACCAAAGCTGCTCGACGACATCAGCTCCATACTGAATAAAAAAGTTGAGGGCCGCTGGAATAAGAGCCACGTAGGCAAACAGAATGCCGACAAAAAACAACACGGAAGATCCCAGAACAATGGGGCCGATTATCCGACGTTCTGAGCGGGTTAAGCCTGGTAAGACAAACTGGATGATTTGATACAGGATAAAGGGGCTGGCCACAAGGATGCCACTATAGGCCGCCACTTTGATAGAAACAAAGAAATACTCTCCAGGGGCCAATTGCAGAAATTTGACGTCTTGGGCAGGACGCTCAAGGATTTTGACGATCCAGTTGACTTTAAAGAAGCAAGCCACGATTGCGATCGCAACGGCAATCAGGGCATAGAAAAGCCGTTGGCGCAGCTCCTCCAAATGGTCAAACAGCGACATTTCCACATCATTTAGCCCACTATCATTCATCTGATCCTCGTTTGAGGAAGTGGATGCAATGTCTTGCTCAGGCGTGGGGGTCGCCGTTTCTAGGTCAGAAGGAGGAGTCACAGGCAAACTCAATCAATTTATTCACTCCCTATTATAGTTTTGTGAAGGGAATCACAAGAGCAGGGCGGTAACAAAATCCTAGAGTTGACGAATACAAGATTTTGCATGAGGTTAAAGTGAGTCATCCCCTAGTGAGACTTGAGCTATGATCGATCGGCTATTGCCCCTCTTTGCCCGAAGTTTCCTCTCAGCTATTTTTATCTATTCTGGAATTGCTCACTGCTTTAACTTTGCGGGTATCCAACAAGCCATCGCCAGCAAAGGGCTACCCTCAACCTTAGGAATGGTATTGGCTGTTGGGGCGATCGTATTGCTGTTGGGGGGTGGACTTTCCGTGTTGCTGGGTCTGAAGGCCCGTTGGGGTGCAATGGCTCTCCTGCTGTTCCTGGTGCCCACCACATTGATGTTTCATTTGGATATCACCCAAAAAATGGAGCAGATCCAATTTCTAAAGAATGTGGGGTTAATGGGGGGACTTTTATTCCTTGCCCAAACAGGTCCAGGTCGATATAGCTTCGATAATTGGCAACATCGTCGGAGTTATGGACAATGGTAAGTTAGACGTAAATCAAGGATTGATCATAAATCAGTCGGTCGTTAACTTCAAACAGCGATAGACGTCCCTATTTCAGTTGTTAAAATTGTTTGTTTCTATCAAGATAATTCAGCCCCATGGCTAAGGTTTCATCTCTTCATCAAGATCTCTGGCACTGGTTTGCCAACTATGTCATCTCGCCAGTGAGACATTCCCTACTCACGGATTTAGTGATCGATGGGATGCGGCAGATCAAAAAATTAGGGAACCGATGCCTGCGGATGAGCAAAAGGCATGGGCTTTGGGTTTGGGCGATAGCATCTGGTGCCGCTCTGCTGATGATGGTGTGGAATGGCCTATTGTTGATGGCCTTATCTATTGGTTTGGGGGTGACCGTCCTCATACAGCGGTTTTATCCTCAACAGCCCTTATCTTGGCAGACCGTCTCTAAATGGTTTTCAGGACTGTATAGCCCTACGATAGTGGCCGTTGGTTTTGGGGTGCTATCGATGGTCGCTAGTTATATGACGTTGCGTATCTGGCAAGAGACGGACAGTTTTTGGTTGGCGATGGCTATTCTATTGCAAGGTTTGGGGCTTGTGAGTGTGTTGGGTTTAGGGGGCTGGCACATTCTCCAACAACAAGATCGGTCTCGCATTGACCCCACTCAAATTGAGTATTGGATCAACAACTTGACGGCATTGGATCCTTTAAAGCGGCTGGTTGCCATCCGTCAAATTAGCCATTATGTGGAATCCACGCCCCTTGATTCAAGTCGAATTCAAGAACTGAGAGAGTATTTTCAGTTGCTCAATCAGCAAGAGTCTGAGCCAACGATTCAGGATGCGATCGCACAAGGGATACAGACGCTCAACGCACCCCAATGATAGACGCGTGGCTGCTGCTGCAGTCCAGCAGCCAATCTATTGAGTTGAAGTGGGTGAAGATGCTGCTGCATCTGGAGATTTACAGGCTGGATTGTAGCTATAAGCTGTCTTCCAACTCTTGACCGTTTTTTTATGGATGGGGATCAAGACTTTATTGCCATTAGATAGCGTCAACCGTGCCCGAGTGTCTTTATCCGGCGCTTGGGACAGAATTTTGGCAATCCCAGCGTCCACTAAAAAAATATTCCGAGTCATGTACCAGGTACCACTCGTCTTATTTTTGCCGAAGAAGCTGGTGTAACTATAATCTTGGGAAAAGATTTTAGGTTGAGCTGCAGATTGAGGGGGTAACTCAACGAGTTGGCTACCAATACCGACTTCTAAAAGTTTAGGCACTATTGCAGTTGGATCTGCCTTGCCTTCTGCGGGAGCATGCTGAATGATCATTTCCACAAAGCACCCCTCAATTTTGCTGCCCCATAAAGAGATAAAGGCACTTCGGCCGGGTGCTGGCCGACTAGAACGACCAAAAATAGAACCATCTAGATCTTTACCAAAGATATGTCGATCAGCAGTCACTTTGCCCAGGGGGGTATTCACTAAACTTTCTCTAATATCAACGGTTTTTTTGAAAGGCAACTTTTTGCCCCCCCATTGCAACCCTTGAGTAGTGGTTAAATTGTCCTCATAAATGGCATTATCGTCATCTGCAAGGGCTGCATCAACGCCGAATGAACCAACTACTAGGGCTAAACTAACTGATACAAATCCAGAAAAGAGCGTTGTTTTAGCAACTGTCATAAGTTTGATAAATCGTAGTTATTAACAATAAATTTCCTGTACAAACTATTCTACAGGGCCAGTCAATACCGAGAAGGTTAGCAATTGCTCCCTGCACAGACCGTAGATTGCCCTGTGCCCTTAGGCTTAATCGGTTTGGGGCGGGAGGGAAGTTTGGACGGACTGGCTGGTATACCCGGTTGTAAGCCGGGAGGACTCACCCCAGGAGTGGTTGGCTCAGAAGGCTTGTTGGCAGTGGCAGGCTTGGCTGGCGGGGTAGCAACGGGCTTAGGGGTATCAAAATCCAGCTTGAGGCCCACTTTGGGGGCTAAGGACAAAAATGTTTTGATGGGAATTCCCAAATTTAGGCCCGCTTTAACTTGAATAGGGGCATTCTTGCCATCTCCGGGGAGGACGTCTGTCTCCGCCCGACCATGAATTCCTACCAGTTCACCATTGGTATTGAGGACTGGCCCCCCACTCATGCCCTTGCGGGTGATGTTGGTATAGATTAACGAGTACCCGTCCTTGGCTTTGGGATTGAGACCCGATACTTCGCCCCGAGTAAATTGAAAAATCCGATTTTCAATCGCTTGACCCGGATCGGGGAAGCCAGCAGTATACACGACGGAACCCAGACCAGCTTCGTCAGCCTTAGCTAGTTTGGCTGTACTGTAGTTACTATTGCTGCTAAAACTCACCACTGCTAGGTCTACCCCCGGCAGCTTTTTGACGTTTTGATATTTAACGGGATGCTTTTTACCATCGGCAGTGACAATCTGATATTCAAAATCAGAGTGCCTGACCACATGCTCAGCCGTTAGTACGGTATATGTGTTGTCTTTTTTAGCAATGATCACCCCAGACCCCGGATAGTCACTGCTAATCAAGACGGTAAAATTCTCCGCATTCTTCCCTACTTGGTTGGCCTGCAAACTCAGAACATGAGGAGTTTGCAGACAAACGACTGCGCTTGTAAATAGGGTTCCACCTAAAACTGTTACTAGCTTCTCGTTAAAGCGCATTGTCTTTTTTGCCCACTTACCTTAGATGAATCATACTCAAGGTCTCAAAGAACTTCAATTTATCCCCATGTTTCTGTTACAGAGTTCTGGCCAATAATCTACTGACAGGGTCAAAGATGGATCCGTTTGCAATTGGGTCAGATGGACCTGTTTTCCT